>NZ_BAAFRY010000018.1:0-58163 GCF_045866295.1 Ferrigenium sp. UT5 | reverse complement strand
TGAGAAATCCTCCCGTTTCCCGCGACAGGTGCAGACCGGATTTTGCCAGATGCCACAAGGCTTGCAGAGGATTTCATGCTAAATTCTACCCACACTCTTTCACGAAGACCCTTCACTTTTACGGGATGAAACGCAAGGAGCCGCGCAGCGAATGACGAGGCATATCAAATAGATAGACGAGGAATGAACGAGCACGCGACGCCGCGATTCGCCCGTAAAATGAATTTATAGAGGTTCCCTGATGAATGACGAACAACTGATGCGTTACAGCAGGCACATCCTGCTGGATGAGATCGGCGTCGAAGGCCAACGACGCCTGCTGGATGCCAAAGTTCTGATCATCGGCCTGGGGGGGTTGGGGTCACCTGCCGCGCTCTATCTGGCTGCCAGCGGCGTGGGCCGATTAACCTTGTGCGATCACGACACGGTGGATTTCAGCAATCTGCAACGCCAGATCATCCATCGCACGGGGACGGTCGGACGGCCCAAAGCGGAATCCGCGCGCGATACCCTGCTGCAGATCAATCCCGAGGTGGACTATGTCGCCTTGCCGCAGCGCGCCGACGAAGCACGCTTGCACGCACTGGTCGGGCAGTCCGACCTGGTCCTGGATTGCAGCGACAACTTCGCTACCCGCTATGCGGTGAACCGCGCCTGTCAGGCCTTGCACAAGCCGCTGGTCTCCGGCGCCGCCATCCAGTTTCAGGGGCAGGTCGCCGTGTTCGATTTTCGCCGCGCCGATTCGCCCTGTTACAACTGCCTCTTCTCGGAAGCGAGCGCGGCGGCGGAACTGCGCTGCGCAACGACCGGCGTGTTCGCGCCGCTGGTCGGCATCATCGGCTCGCTGCAGGCGGCCGAAGCGCTCAAGCTGCTGATGGGCATTGAGCACGGCCTGCACGGGCGCCTGCTCGCATTCGATGCGCTGGACATGCGTGTCATGCAGAGCCGTTTTGTCAAGGATCCGCATTGCCCGGTATGCAACGGACAGCCTGCCACCGCAGCGAAGGAATGCTGCACGGACGGCACCTGTCATGTCTGATTTCCTGCGCCGCCTGACCCTCTTGTTGTTCCTGCTGCTGGCTGTGCCGGCTTGCGCAGCCGAGGCGCCTGCGCCGGTGCGCATCGGGCTGACACCGGTCTTCCTCGACGATCAGGCCACCTTCGTCAAGGCATGGGGCGACTATCTGGAACTCCACATGCAGCGCCAGGTCACCTTTGTCCAGCGCGGCAGCTACCGCGAGATCATCGACATGCTGCGCGAAGGCAAGCTGGATTTTGCCTGGCTCTGCGGCTATCCCTATGTGGTCAACAAAAATGTGTTCCGGCTTGTCGCCGTCCCTCTGTACAAGGGCAGGCCGTTGTACCAGTCCTACATCATCGTTCCCGCCACTGATCACACGAGCCGCTCAATCAACGATCTGCGCGGCAAGGTCTTCGCCTTCTCCGACCCGGATTCCAATTCCGGACATCTATATCCGGAGTTTCTGATCGCACAGCAGGGGAAACAGCCGCACACCTTCTTTGCCAGGACGTTCTATACCTGGGCGCACCGCAAAGTGGTTGAAGCCGTCGCCAGTGGTCTCGCGCAAGGCGGCGCCGTGGATGGGTATGTGTGGGATACGCTCAATCTGCTGCATCCGGAGCTCACCCGAAACACGCGGATCATTCAGGAGTCGCCCCAGTTCGGACACCCGCCTTTCGTGGCCGGACCCAGCGCCACGGGCAAAATGATCGGCGATCTGCAACAGGCCCTGTTCCACATGACGCACGACCCGCAGGGCGGGCCGATGCTCGACAACCTCAACCTCGACGGTTTCGTCTATGGCGGCCCGGCCCTGTTCGACAGCATCGCGGAAATGTCCCGTGCGATAGAGAAACAACGCAATGCTGCATCTCAAGGACGTTAGCCTCAACTACAAGATTCCGCTGCGGGTGGCGGCTCTGGTCATCTCGACCGCCAGCCTGCTTGCCTCGGTGCTGGTGTACCGCAGCGTCAACGACCTGCGCGACACCATGATGCTCAACGCCGAGAGCATCGGTCGCATCCTGGACAACACCCTGGTTGAACCCCTGTTACACGATGACGTCTGGCGCGCCTTCGAAATCATCAAGTCGCCCTTCGTCGCCTCGGCGAGACAGGCAACTTTGCAGGGCGCCGAATATACGCTGGTTCTGGATGCACACAATCGGACTTATGTATCGACCCTGCCCGAACGCTTCCCCATCCTGGGCGATCCGCTCGCGGCCGATGCCGAACTGGGCGAACTGCTGCCCGTCATCACGAAGAACGGGCATGCGCCTCTCTTGGTGGTTCACACTTCCCATTCCGGCCGCTTCTTCTTGATCGCCGACATCCAGTCGGATGGCGTGCATCTGGGCACGCTGCTCATGAGCTATTCCCGGGAACCCTTCGACCAGCGTTTCTATAGCCTGATCCGCTCCGCCATGCTCATCACCCTGCTGGTGCTGGCCGTGCTGCTGCCGCTCGGCATCTACTGGGGACGGCGCATGGCTGATCCCCTGCTGCACCTGTCTCAGGCCATGAACCGCTCCGGCCCCGCTTTGCCGGATCCTGACGAACTGTCGGTCGAGGAGTCGCACGACGAGATCGGGCAACTGGCCAAGTCCTTCAAGACCATGCTGGCTGAACTGAAAGAAAAAGAACAATTGCAGCAACAGGTGATCGCCGCCGACCGGCTGGCCGCCATCGGCCGCCTGTCCGCCGGCATCGCGCACGAAATCAACAACCCGCTGGGCGGCATGCTCAACGCCATCAGCACCTTCAAGCGCCACGGCGCACAAGATCCCCTGACGCAGAAGACGCTGTCGCTGCTTGAGCGCGGCCTGCTACAGATCAAGGAAACCGTCGCCGCGCTGCTGGTCGAAGCCAAGGCGCAGACGCGCCCGTTCGACCTCAACGACGTGGCAGACATCTGCACCCTGATCCACCCGGACGTCGAAAAAAAACCGGTTCATTTCACACGCCAGATCGACATCGCCGATGCGCAGACCGTGCCCTCCACGCTGGCGCGGCAGGTCATCATCAACCTGCTGCTGAACGCCATCCAGGCCACTCCCGCGCACGGTCATATCCATCTGCACCTCTACGGCGATGCGCAATCTCTCTTCATCGTGGTGCAGAACAACGGTTCCTACATCCCGCCGGAGCGCGTCGCCTTCCTGTTTGAACCCTTCACCTCCTTGAGCGAGAATGGCAACGGGCTCGGCCTGTGGGTCATCTACCAGATCGTGCAGCAACTGGGCGGCCTCATCACCGTACAGAGCGAACCCGACAATACGCAATTCACCGTACAACTTCCCCTGGAAAAAATAACGTGAGCAAGCCCCGCCAATCCCGCATCTGCCTGATCGAAGATGACGAAATCATGGGTGAATCCCTGTGTGACCGCTTCGCCCTGGAAGGCTTCCAGGTGGACTGGCTGCAAACCGGCCTGGAAGGCCAGCGTGCTGTCAGCAACAAACCCTACTGCCTGGTCGTCAGCGACATCCATCTGCCCGATCTGAACGGCGAAGAGTTATACGCGCAATTGCTTAAAGAACAGAAAATGGCATTGCCGCCCTTCCTGTTCATCACCGGCTACGGCTCCATCGACCGTGCCGTGCGCCTGCTCAAGCTGGGTGCCGCCGACTACATCAGCAAACCCTTCGATCTGGACAGCCTCGTGGAAAAAGTCCACCAGCTGTGTCCGTTGGCGGCGGCCGAACCGGCTACCGCCATGGCCGGCAGCAACGCACTCGGCATTTCCCACGTCATGGTGGAGATCGAGCAATCGATCCCGCGCCTCGCCCGACTCGCCAATACCATCCTCGTCACCGGCGATTCCGGCGTGGGCAAGGAACATGTGGCGCAACTTATCCATCAGCATGCGCGCAGCGGCGACGACACGCCTTTCGTCGCCATCAACTGCGGTGCCGTGACCGAGAGCCTGCTCGAATCCGAACTGTTCGGCCACGAAAAGGGCTCCTTCACCGGCGCGGCCAGGGCACGCAAAGGCGTGTTCGAACAGGCGCACGGCGGCACCCTGTTCCTCGACGAGATTGGCGAGATGACCCTCGCCATGCAGGTCAAGCTGCTGCGCGCCATCCAGGAACGCGTCATCGTGCGCGTCGGCGGGGAAAGCACGATCCCGGTGGACGTGCGCCTGATCTGCGCCACCAATCGCGACCTGAAGAAAATGGTGGAAGACGGCACCTTCCGCGAAGACCTGTATTACCGCATCCACGTCATCCGCCTGCGCATCCCGCCGCTGCACGAGCGCAAGGAGGACATCCTGTGGTTCGCCCGCCTGTTCCTGCAGCAATGCGTCGAGGCGAACGGCGAACAACATGTCATCTCGCCCGCCGCCGAGCAGGCTCTGCTCAACTACGAATGGCCGGGCAACCTGCGCGAGCTCAAGCACAGCGTGGAACGCGCCTGCATCCTGTCGCACAACCCCATGCTTGAGGCCGATACCTTCTTCGACAACGTGGCGCTCGCATCCCCGACGGACGCGCCGTTCAGCGCGGCACCGGGCACGCTCGCCGATTACCTGAAATCCTGCGAACGCGGATTCATCCTGCGCTCACTGGAGCAACACCGCTGGCATTTCGGCCACACCGCCGAAGCGCTTGGCATCAGCCGCAAGAATCTCTGGGAGAAAATGAAGAAGCTGGATATTCATGCCGACATGGAAATCGAGCATTGAGCAGGATGGGCGATCCAGCGAACGTTGCCTGACCGTGTGTCTACATGAAAAAACGGGCATCCGAAGATGCCCGTTTTACGTACGCTACTTCAAGCCAAGACTGGAATCAGAAGTTGTAGCTCATCCCAATACTTGCGCCATTATGATTTTTACCAGCGACATTCGAACTTCCGCCGCCATGGCCATAACCATCGACGGTGAACGCGGCATTAGCGTCGTTGTTGGTTCTTGCCCAAACGGCATGGAGGGCCATCTTCTTGGAAAGATTATGGTCATACCCGATCGCGATTTGACTGCCGCCTGACTGTGGAGCGCGACTCAAATTATCCGCACTGGAATATTGAGCCTTGATCACATCGTTTTCGCCGAGATTATAGGCCGCTCCGATGTTGTAGACATTTTGCGTGGTAGAAGCGCTGGCGGTGGCCTTCTGCTTGCTGTTGACCCACTGCGCCGTCACCATGGCATCACCGAGACTGTAGCTGGCGGCAAGAGAGCCATTCTTGCTATCCTTATCAGTCGTGAGGGTCTTAAAGTAAACACCGTGCACGTTGATGCCCATATTGGCATAATCAAACTTGACGCCGTAACTATCATGACCACTGACCGCCACGGAATCCAGCGTTGAGCCGGGAATATAAGTCAGGCTGGCATTGAAACCACTCACGGTTGGCGTTTGATACACCAATACGCCACTTAAACGGCCGCCCACACCCCGTCCTTGGTTAAAGTTACCCGCATCACCCATTTGATCGGCGAAGAGGTCGGAGTCATATACCCACTGGTTAGCCCCCCCCATACGACCGGCCTTGATGGAACCAAAATCGCTGTCCACACCGATAAACATATCGCGCGCATTGCTAAACACCTGCCCTGAGGTCGTGCCGCCGTTACCATCAGATACCCCGCTCCGGCCAACCGCATTGACCCCCGATTCAAGCTGAAACACCCCCTTCAATCCATATTCCAAATCATGTTGCCCCTTGACGCCGAAACGCGAAGAATTCGAATTCAAGGCAGTGTCACTCTTACCGGCAGCCGTAGATCCGGTCACCGAATCAACGGACACGTGTACACGACCATACACGGTTACGTCGTCAGCCATTGCAACGGCCGGCGCCAGAGCTGCCGCCACGGCAATACTGATAAGTTTCTTGTTCATGCTTTTACCCCCTTTTCAAATTAACGAGAACAGCGAAAATTTAGCTGTCCAAAACCATTAAGCAAATCACGTGCCAAGCACAAAATTAACCCAACTTGACCGAGGTAAAGCGCATCATCTCAAGAAAAGATGATTAAAAGGGCTGTACCGGCATCCAAGCATTACCAACGAGTGGCAGAATTAAATGAAGAGCATTACGGTTTGGTAATAAACAAAAATCACCCGCCAATGTACGACATTTCCACCTTGTTCTGCATATAGCTCGTTAACAAGTGACGTTGTAGCGAATAGCGGTCGGCACGCCGCCCCCATTGGTCTGCAATCAGGTTGGTCAGGACGCGATCGGAGACTTGCTGGCGGAGGGGCGCGCGCAGGTCCAGCCCGTCGCCCGCGAACAGGCAGGTATAAAGCTTGCCGTCGGTGGACAGACGCGCGCGGGTGCATTCATGGCAGAACGCCTGGGTGACCGAGGCGATCACGCCGATCTCGCCCGCACCGTCGGCGTAACGCCAGCGCTCGGCGACTTCGCCGTGATAGTTGGGATCAACCTGTTGCAGCGGATAGTGCGCGGCAATGCGGTCGAGTATTGCGCGCGCCGGCACCACCTCGTCCATGCGCCAGCCATTGCTGCAACCCACATCCATGTATTCGATGAAACGCAGCACGACACCGCTGTGGCGGAAGTGCTCCGCCATCTGCACGATCTCATGTTCGTTCGCGCCGCGCTTGACTACCATGTTGACCTTGACCGGTGCCAGCCCCACCGCCTGCGCGGTGGCGATGCCGTCCAGCACGGTTTCGGCCGCCACATCGGTATCGCTCATCAGGCGGAAAGTCTCCTGGCTCAACCCATCCAGACTGACGGTAACGCGCGCCAGGCCGGCATCCTTGAGGCTTTGCGCTTTCTTGGCCAACAACACGCCGTTGGTGGTGAGCGCGATCTCGACCGGCTTGCCTTCGTTGGTTTGCAGCACGGCCAACTTTTCGATCAAGTGCTCCACCCCCTTGCGCAACAAGGGTTCGCCGCCGGTGATGCGCAGTTTTTGCACGCCCAGCCGGATGAACACCTGCGCCAGCCGCTCGATTTCCTCAAAATTGAGCAGGTCGGCGCGCGGCAGGAAGTGATGACTTTCGTCATAAATTTCGCGCGGCATGCAGTAGGTACAGCGCAGGTTGCAGCGGTCGGTAACGGAGATGCGCAGGTCGCGCAACGGGCGCTGCAGCGTGTCCAATATCTCCCCGGCATGGTCGCGCGGCACATCGAACGCGCGGTAGTCGGCGATCGTGCCGCTCGGGAGGATGGGAATGGTGATCGGGCTCATATCTTTCGCACAAAATCCAAATAGTCGGATTCCAGCAAGTTTCGCGCCAGACTTTTCAGCACGTCGATGCCTCCGCATGGTCGAAAATATGCGTGGCGATCGCTTCGATCTGGTCGCGTGCAAAGCAGAACGGCACTTCCGTCCCGGATGCGCCGTCCATCACCACGGCATGAAGACGGGTATCGCGGCGATACAGCGGCTCGCTGCCGTCATCGCTGCGCCGCACTTCCAGCCCGGGCAGCGGTGCATCATCAAATCCCACGGCCAGCACCAGGTCGCACGGTGCCAGATGGCGCGCCAGGGCAATCGGATCGGGTTCGCCACCGTGCGGCGTTTCGCACAGCAGACCCCAGCGGTCGCGGTGCGCAATGAGGGTTTGCGGGCAGCCGCTGGCGCGCAGGTTGGCGGTGTCCGAACCGGACTTGTCCATATCGAACGGTTTGTGCGCGTGCTTGATGACGGCGGTGTCAATACGGCGAAAGGCGAACTCTTCCACCAGCTTCACCACCAGTTCGCTGCGCCCGCTGCCGTAACCACAGATGCGATAGATTTTCATGAAACCACCTTGGCGACCGGGCGAGCCATGCGATGCGCAACGAGGATGCCAGCTTCATACAGCAGCCACATCGGCACGGCCAGCATGAATTGAGAAATGATGTCGGGCGGGGTAAGAATGGCGCCGACAACGAACGCGCCCACGATGACGTAGGGGCGCGCCTCGCGCAATTTTGCCGTACCCACCCAGCCCATATGCACCATCACGACCACGGCGACCGGCACCTGAAACGCGAATCCGAATGCCATGAACATGCCGAGCACGAAGCTCAAGTACTTGTCGATGTCGGTCATCACCGCCACGCCCTGCGGTGCGGCAGCCGTGACGAAACCAAACACGGCCGGCAGCACGGCAAAATACACGAAGGCCATCCCGGTCAGGAACAGCAACACGCTGGCAACGATGAGCGGCAACAGCAGGCGCTTCTCGTGTGCGTACAGGCCGGGCGCGACGAATTTCCAAGCTTGCAACAGGATGTAGGGCAGCGCGATAAGAAAGGCCAGCATCATGGCCAGTTTGACCGGCACGAAGAAAGGCGTGGTGACATCGGTGGCAATCATCTGCCCGCCCTGCGGCAGCTTCGCCAGCAGCGGTTGCGCCAGCACGGCATACAGGTCGGCGGCCCATGGGAACAGACAGACAAAGACCAGCAACATCGCGATCAGGGCATGGGTGACGCGGACGCGCAACTCGATCAGATGCGCGATGAGGGCTTGTTGGGTGCTCATGCTTTATTAGGCAGATCTGGCACGGCCGCCTGCTTTATCGTCTGCACGGGCTGCTCCAGTTCGCGCTCCAGTTGGCCAAGATCGCGCTCGATATCGTGGCCGGCCTGCTGCACCGAGCGTTCAAGCGCCTCGGCTTCCGCTTTGACTTGCCGCTCCACCTCACGCAACTCCTCCAGTTCCACACTGCTGCCAATATCACGCTTGACGCTGTTGACATAACGCTGCACCCGCCCCCACAGCTGCCCCAGCGTGCGCGCCACTTTGGGCAGACGTTCGGGGCCGATCACCACCAGTGCCACCAGCATGATGACCATGATCTCACTGAAGCCGATATCGAACACGTTTGCTTCCGCCTTTCAAATGCAGCCGCGCGGCATCACGCGCGACTATGCGTCTTGCTCTTGACTTCGCCTTCGATCACCTTGTCGTCGGCCTGCAGTTGTTTCGCCGCGTCATCATCAGTCTTCATGCCTTCCTTGAAGCCCTTGACCGCTCCGCCCAAATCGCTGCCGATATTGCGCAGTTTCTTGGTGCCGAAGATCAGGACGACGACCAGCAACACGATCAGCCAATGCCAGATACTGAATGAACCCATGGTTTTCTCCTTGATATAAAGCGTTTCTCTACGCCGGATTGCACGTTGGCATATTGCCATGCGTTTGCAAGTTTAAGCAATAAACAGGCCAGCAAAAAAGTGGCTTCTTCGGTCGCCCCTTCTTCATGTGACACAAACACCCGCAGCATCAGGCGGTGTACAGACGGCTCTTGAAGCTGACCGTCCTGGCATAGTCGCCCTTGTCCACCTTGCGCAGATTGGACCAGGTGCCATAGCCGGTTTCAGAGAGGCGCGAATCGAGGCACTCCGATTTGTCCTTAATGGGCCGAGCATGGCATCGACCCTCTACGGCGGGGTGCGGACCTCGCCGTGACCGGCAATGCGTTTTCAAGATTTGTACAGGCTAACAGAAAAAGGGCTTTGGGCATCAAGCAAGAGAGTGTCGCGGCATTGTACCCGGGGAAATGCTGAACACGGCGTCATGGCACGTGTTAGCAACCCGCCATCACTCCGCCGCCGGCAACCGAATCGTGTATTGCCCCGACTTCTCATCCTTCGCCAGCACGACCAGTTTGTGTTGCTGCGCGTCTTCCATCAATTCCTTGAATGAGCGGTAGCCATAATAGGATTCGGTGAACCCGGGTTTGCGCCGTTGCATGGTGGGTTTGACCATCGAGTACCAGAGCTTCTCGTCCGAGCCGCGTTCCGAAATAAGACCCTCGACAGTTTCAAGCAAAAAATCCATCGCTTCCTGTTTCTTGTCTTCGTCGCCCTTGGGGGCTGCCGGTTTTGCGGCCTCGGCTTTGGCCTTGGCCGGCGCTTTCTTGGCGGCCTGTTTCTTCTTCGCTTCCTGCACGCGCACCAGGTCGTCGTAAAAAATGAACTCGTCGCAGTTGGCGCTGAGCAAGTCGGAGGTGGAATCCTTCACGCCGATGCCGATGACGTATTTGTTGTTCTCGCGCAGCTTGGAGACCAGCGGCGAGAAGTCCGAATCGCCGCTGATGATGACGAAGGTATCGACGTGGGATTTGGTGTAGCAAAGATCGAGCGCATCGACGACCAGGCGGATGTCGGCGGAATTCTTGCCGCTCTGCCGCACATGCGGGATCTCGATCAATTCGAAGTTGGCCTCGTGCATGGTGGCCTTGAATTCCTTGTAGCGTTCCCAGTCGCAATAGGCTTTCTTGACCACGATGCTGCCTTTGAGCAGCAGGCGTTCCAGCACTTTTTTGATTTCGAACGGCGCGTATTTGGCGTCGCGCACGCCCAGCGCGACGTTCTCAAAGTCGCAGAACAGCGCCATGTTGGTGATCTCGGGTTGGTTTGCCATCTGCGCTCCTTGTTTGATTTGGTCCCGCCTGCGCGGAATGACGATATTTAACGCGCCTGCTTCGACCTTGATGTGCCCCATGTCTGTTCCACATAAGGCGCGCCCCCTTTGCACGTTTCAGTGGGGCGAGCTTCCGCGAATTTCTTTAGCCAATCACATCGCGCAAAGCATCCCCCAGGCTGGGAAATCGGAAGGGATGTCCGGCGGCGACGAATTTTCCCGGCACGACACGCTGCCCTTCCAGGAGCAGGCTGGCGCGCTCGCCCATGCCCAGGCGCAACAGCCATGCCGGTGCGACGAACCAGGCCGGGCGCCGCACCGCCTGTGCAAGGGCGGCGGTGAATGCGCGATTGGTTGCAGGCTCCGGTGCGGCCAGATTGAATACGCCATGCGCCTGCGGGTCATGCAACAGACGCACCGTCAGCGCAACATGATCGTCGATATGGATCCAGCTCATCCATTGCCGCCCGTCGCCGAGGCGCGCGCCCATTCCCAGTTTGAACGGGAGCAACATTTTGCCCAGCAGTCCGCCCTCGCGGCTCAACACAGGTGCCGTGCGCAACAGACAGACGCGCACCCTGTTTTTTTCTGCCACCAGTGCCGCCTGTTCCCATGCCTGGCACAGTTCCGCGGAGAAACCGGTACCCGCGCTGGCGTTTTCGTCCAGCACGGTGTCGCCGCGGTCGCCGTAGAACCCCACCGCCGAACCGCTCAACAGCACCGCCGGCTTGTGCTCGGCGAGGTTGATGCGGCGCACCAACTCGTCGGTCAGGGTGACGCGGCTGTCCCACAGCACCTGTTTGCGCCGCGCCGACCACCTTGCATCGACGATGGGTTCCCCCGCTAGATTGATCACTGCATCGAAAGCCATGTGCGGAGTCCACGCGGCGAGCGATGCCACGGCTTGCACGCCCGCGCCGCACTTTGCCGCCACGCGTTCGGGATGCCGGCTCAATACCGTCAGCTCATGCCCTTCCGCGCGCAATGCCCGGCACAACGCGCGTCCGATCAAGCCAGTCCCGCCCGTGATGAAAATGCGCATGCTGCCCCTCCGACCGATGTGATGCCCGCATCTTACGTTATGATGACGCGCATGACATCCAACCGCGATCTCCTCACCCGCAGCCTGTCCGCCGTGTGGCATCCGTGCACCCAGATGAAGCGCCACGAGACGCTGCCGCTCGTGCCCATTGCGCGCGCCGAAGGAGTGTGGCTGTATGACTTCGACGGCACACGCTATCTGGACACGGTCAGCTCCTGGTGGGTGAACCTGTTTGGTCACTGCAATCCGCGCATCAATGCCGCCCTCGCCGACCAGCTCGGCAAACTGGAACATGTGATGCTGGCCGGTTTCACCCATGAGCCGGTGGTGCTGCTATCAGAACGATTGCGCGAACTCGCGCCGGCCGGTCTGGGGCACTGCTTCTTCGGTTCGGATGGCGCCTCGGCCACCGAGATTGCGTTAAAAATGAGCGCTCACTACTGGCGCAACAGCGGCAAGCCGGAAAAAACCCAATTCATCAGCCTGAAAAACAGTTACCACGGCGAAACGCTGGGGGCATTGTCCGTCACCGATGTCGCGCTGTTCCGCGACGCCTATGGAGCGCTGATCCGGCAGAACGCGACCGTGATGAGCCCGGACTGGCGCGAAGCGGAAGCGGGAGAAAGCGCGGCCGATTTTGCGCTGCGCTGTGCCAATGCGCTGGAAGATCATCTGCAACAGCACCACGCCCGGCTCGCCGCCTTCATCGTCGAACCCCTGATCCAGGGGGCGGCAGGCATGGCGATGTACCACCCGGTCTATTTGCAACGGGCGCGCGAACTGTGCGCTCAATACGGGGTGCATCTGATTGCCGACGAGATTGCGGTGGGCATGGGGCGCAGCGGAACGATGTTCGCCTGCGAGCAGGCAGGGGATACAAAAGCCCGCTCCACTGGTGGTGCGGCGGCAGTTGCGCTTCCCCTCTCTGAAGAAGCGTTGGGAGCAGGTGGTCTCACGCCCGATTTCCTGTTGCTCTCGAAAGGCATCACCGGCGGCTATTTGCCGCTGTCCATCGTGATGACGACGGAAGATATCTACCAGGCCTTCTACGCCGACGAGACTGCGCGCGGCTTCCTGCATTCGCATTCCTACACCGGCAACCCGCTGGCCTGCCGCGCCGCACTCGCCACGCTGGACATTTTTGCGCAGGACGATACGCTCAACGTGAATCGCGGCAAGGCCGCCTTCCTCAACCGCATCGCGCAGCCTTTGCGCGAACACCCGAACGTGCGGAACTTCCGCCACACCGGCATGGTCTGGGCATTCGAGGTGGAAACGCCACACGCCGATTTCGCCCAGCGCTGTTTCAGCCTCGGACTGCGGCGTGGATTGCTGTTGCGCCCGATGGGCAACACGGTCTATTTCATGCCGCCTTACATCATCAGCGAGGACGAGATGCAGATGCTCGTCACGCGCACTCTGGAAATCATCGACGCCTTGATATGAAACGCCTGCTCCCTGCCCTGCTGTCCTGCATCGTCTTCGCCGCACCCGCCGCCCCGCTGCCGGCAACGGTCGCACAGGAACTGAAAAAAGCCGGCATCCCGTCTTCCGCCATCGCCATCGAAGTGCGCGAGGTGGGCAAGCACGCCCCGCTCATCAGCATCAACCCCCGGCGTCCGATGAACCCGGCTTCCACCATGAAGCTGCTGACCACTTACGCCGCGCTCGACCTGCTCGGCCCGGCCTACACCTGGAAGACCGAAGCCTACCTCGACGGCGAACTGAAAGACGGCTTGCTGCAGGGCGATCTGATCCTGAAAGGTTATGGCGACCCGAAATTCACCATCGAGCAATTCTGGCTGTGGCTGTCGGAACTGCGCGCGCGCGGCCTGCGCGACATTCGCGGCGACCTGGTGATTGATCGCAGCTATTTCGATCTGCCGCAGCACGACCCGGCCGAGTTCGACAACGATCCGGTGCGCGCCTACAACGTCGGCCCCGATGCGATGCTGCTCAATTTCAACACCCTGCGCTTGCGCTACCTGCCGGACAGCACCGGTCTGAAAGTCGTCAGTGAACCGCCGCTGGACGGCATGCGTCTGGACAACCAGCTCACCCCCAATGACACGAACGGGAATTGCGACAACTGGGACGACCGCTTCAGCGTGCAGCCCAGCGGCGACAGCGTTGTGCTGCAGGGCGACTATCCCATCGGCTGCGGGGAGCGCGAACAGAATCTGAGCGTGATGCCGCACACCCGCTATATCGAGGCGGTATTCCGCACCATGTGGAAGAATCTCGGCGGCACGCTGCACGGCCGGCAACGCGAGGGCAACGCGGGCGCGACGGCAACGCTTTTTTCAGTGCATCGCTCCGACCCTTTGAGCAACCTCATCCGCGACATCAACAAATTCAGCAACAACGTGATGGCGCGCCAGGTGTTCCTGACCCTGGGCGAGGCCCTGCCGCTGAAAAACGAAAGCGATACAGGCACGGAGACCGGACGGCGCATGAGCGTGGAGCGCAGCATCTTCGCCGTGCAGAACTGGCTGCTGAAAAACAATCTGCGTTTTTCCGAACTGGTGCTGGAAAACGGCGCCGGACTGTCGCGCGACGAACGCATCAGCGCAACGCACATGGCCCAGCTGCTGCAGAGCGCCTACGCGCATCCGCTCAATGCCGAACTGCTGGCCTCGCTCCCCATCCTCGGGGTGGACGGGTCGGTCAAGAAACGCCTGCGGGACAGTCCCGCCGCCCGCCACGCCCACCTCAAGACCGGCACTTTGACCGGCGTCAAGACCCTCGCGGGTTATGTGCGCTCGAAGTCGGGCAAGGAATGGGTTCTCGTGTTCTTCATCAACCATCCTTATGCCCAGCGCGGACAGGATGCGCAGGATGCCCTGATCGAGTGGCTGGCAAACCGGAATTAGTCCCGGCGCGGATGCGGTGTATATCAGCGAGCCGTCGTTCGGCGCGCGCGACAAGGCGGGCAATTCATCGCCGCCGCATATGAAGCGCACCAGGAAGCCGGCGAAGTGCCGCTGATGATCACGCGCCACTGCATCCGCTATTCGCTGAGCCTGTGTCCGAAACAGGCGAAAGGCGTGATCGGGGTGCAGGGTCAGGTGCGTGCGGAGCCGATGACGCGGGTCAACGGCAACGAAAGATTGAGATTGGAATTCGACTGCAAGTCGTGCGAGATGCGCGTGATGGGAAAGATGAAGAAGCACATCCTGAAGATGCCCCCGCCGACCGGGATGCCGCTGGCGTTCCATCCCCGCAAGCGAACTGCGTGAGTCTCAACCGATGAATTCGCGCAGGGCGGATTCATCGAACGGCCAGCCGATCTCGGTGTCATTATCAAGCCGCCGGACAACCGGAATGCGGGCGCCGTATCTTTGTAGCAACGCATCGTCCTGTGCAATATCGACAGGTTCGGCAACCCAACCGGCCGCTTGCAAAACAGCTTCTGCCTGCGCGCACAGGTGGCAGTATGTCGTGCCATAAAGCAGCAATTTCACTGTTGCAGGCATAGTTGCCGAATCATGCTTTCTTCGTCGGCCGGAACGATGCAGACGGGAATCGTTCCCGCCGAGTCGATGCGCGCAGCGTGAGCCTGATTGGCGGCGGGGTCGAGGCGAATGCCCATGAAGCCGAGCGTGCCGCAAATCTTTGCGCGGACCCGCGCGCTGTGTTCGCCGATGCCGGCGGTGAAAACAAGCGCATCGATGCCACCGGCTTTGGCCGCAAAGTTGCCGATAGCCCCACTCACTTGGCGGCAGAAGTAGTTCACGGCGAATTTCGCGGCATCGCTGTCGCTGGCAAGCAGATCGCGCATCTCGCTGCTCTCGCCGCCGGAGAGGGCGAGCAGTCCCATCTGATGAAACACGAGGTCGCGCAAGGTCTCCGCGTCATGCCGCTCCGCCAGCGCCAGCATCACGCCGGGATCAAGGTCGCCGCTGCGGGTGCCCATGACGATGCCGCCGGCGGGGGTGTAGCCCATGCTGGTGTCCCGCGACTTTAGATCGTCGAGCAGACACAGGCTGGCGCCGCTGCCCAGATGCGCGACAACCACCTTGCCGCGCGCGGTGTCGCCCAATATTTCCGGCAACACTGAAGCGACATGCGCATAGTTCAGGCCGTGAAAACCGTAGCGCCGCATCCCGCACGCAACAGGAATCGGCAGGCGGCTGGCCAGGGGCGGCAGGGTCGCATGAAAGGCGGTGTCGAAACAGGCGATCTGCGGCACGGAAAAACGCTCGCGGCACAGTTCGATGCCCAGCAGATTTCCCGGCAGATGCAGCGGCGCGAGCGGCACGAGGGTTCGCAGGCGCGCCAATTCCGCTTCGTCCACGAGGCGCGCCGCATCGCTGATGTCGCCGCCATGCACGAAGCGGTGGCCGACGATCGTCGGCGCATGGCCGTGCAGATCGCGCAACAGCTGATCAAATCCGCTGCGCGGATCACGCAGGTGGCCGTAAAAAAATCCCGCCGCGTGCCGTCCGCTTCAAACAGGCTGGCCTTGACCGAGGATGAACCGCTGTTGAGGGTGAGGATGGTTGGCATCAATACGGCCACGTCCAGCCATCCGCCTCGGGCAAGTCCACCCCGTTCTCGTAAGCGTAGTTGCGGCATTCGATCTGGCGGTTGAGCATCTGTTCTTTCACATGCGCGCCCGCGACGTGCAAAGACGGAATGCGGTCGATCACGTCGATGACCAGGCTGAAACGGTCGATCTGGTTCTGGATCGCCAGTTCCAGCGGGGTGTTGATGCTGCCCTTTTCCTTGTAGCCGCGAACGTGGAAATTCTGTTGATTGGCACGGCGATAGGCAAGGCGGTGGATCAGCCACGGATAGCCGTGGAAGTTGAACATCACCGGCTTGTCCAGGGTGAACAGGCTGTCGAAATCGCGGTCGCTCAGGCCGTGCGGGTGTTC
The DNA here is from genome assembly GCF_045866295.1 of Ferrigenium sp. UT5. Taxonomy (NCBI): domain Bacteria; kingdom Pseudomonadati; phylum Pseudomonadota; class Betaproteobacteria; order Nitrosomonadales; family Gallionellaceae; genus Ferrigenium; species Ferrigenium sp. UT5. The sequence continues at coordinate 41,881 of NZ_BAAFRY010000018.1, read as the reverse complement.
GCTCGACGGCGTGAGCTTGTACAGGTCGACGACGTTGATGAAGCGAATTTTCAGCGCCGGGAAATGCTCGCGCAGCATCACCACCGCAGCCAGCGCCTCCTTGGTCGGAATATCGCCCGCGCTGGCCATCACCACATCCGGCTCGCCGCCCTCGTCGTTGCTGGCCCAGTCCCAGATGCCGATGCCTTTGGTGCAATGCTTGATGGCGGCATCCATGTCGAGATATTGCAAATGCTTCTGTTTGTCGCAGACGATGACATTGATGTAGTTGGTGCTCTTCAGACAATGCTCGGCAACGGTCAGCAGGCAGTTCACGTCGGGCGGCAGATAGATGCGCGTGACACTCGGGCTCTTATTCACCACCACGTCGAGAAAGCCGGGGTCCTGGTGGGTAAAGCCGTTGTGGTCCTGCCGCCACACGGTGGAAGTGATGAGCAGATTCAACGACGAAACCGGCGCGCGCCAAGGCACTTCCTTCGACATCGCCAGCCACTTCGCGTGCTGGTTGAACATGGAGTCGATGACATGCACGAATGCCTCGTAAGTGGAGAAAAAGCCGTGCCTGCCCGTGAGCAGATAACCTTCCAGCCAGCCTTCCAGCGTGTGCTCGGACAGCATCTCCATCACCCGCCCGTCCGGCGATAACTCGCCGCCGCCCGCGTCTTCCGGCAAATAATCGGCAAGCCAGGTTTTCTTGCTCACTTCATAGATGTTGTCCAGCTTGTTCGAGCTGTTTTCGTCCGGCCCGAACACCCTGAAGTTGTGCATGTTGTCGCGCATGGTGTCGCGCAGGAATTTGCCCAGCGGACGCGTGTTCTCCGCCACCGTCGTGCCCGGTTTGTTGACTTCCACCGCGTAATCCTTGCTGTCCGGCAGGCGCAAGGCCTTGCGCAGCAGCCCGCCATTGGCATGCGGGTTCGCGCTCATGCGCCGCTCGCCCTGCGGCGCCAGCGCTTTCAGCACGGGCAACAGCGCTCCGCTCTCATCGAACAACTCTTCCGTCCGGTAGCTCTTGAGCCACGCTTCCAGCTTGGCGAAATGTTCCGGCGTCTTCATGTCGCCAATCGGTACCTGGTGCGCGCGCCAGAAACCTTCCACCTTTCTGCCATCGACTTCCTTCGGCCCCGTCCAGCCTTTGGGTGAACGCAGCACGATCATCGGCCAGCGCGGGCGAACGGGCTTCCCGCTGCTGCGCGCTTCCTGCTGGATACGGCGAATCTCCAGGACACACTGTTCCATCGTCGCGGCCATCGCCTGGTGCATCGTCTCCGGATCGCCGCCTTCGACGAAATGCGGTGTCCAGCCGTAGCCCTTGAACAGATTCTCCAGTTCCTCGTGCGAGATGCGCGAAAGAATCGTCGGGTTGTTGATCTTGTAACCGTTCAAATGCAGGATCGGCAGCACCGCACCATCGCGGATCGGATTGAGGAATTTGTTGGAATGCCACGAAGTCGCCAGCGGCGCGGTTTCGGATTCGCCGTCTCCCACCGCCACCGTCACCAGCAGATCCGGATTGTCATACGCGGCACCGAAGGCATGCGACACGCTGTAACCGAGTTCGCCGCCTTCGTGGATCGAGCCGGGGGTTTCCGGAGTGCAATGGCTTCCGATGCCGCCGGGAAAAGAAAATTCCTTGAAGAACTCGCGCATGCCCTCCAGGTTCTCGCCCTTGTTCGGATACACCTCGCTGTAGCGCCCTTCCAGATAGACCGGGCCCAGCACGCCCGGCGCGCCATGTCCCGGCCCCGCCATGAAGATCGCGTTCAGATCGTACTTTTTGATCAGGCGGTTCATGTGAATGTAGGTGAACGCCAGGCCGGGACTGGAGCCCCAGTGGCCGAGCAGACGGCGCTTGATGTGTTCGGGCGCGAGCGGCTGCCTGAGCAAGGGGTTGTCGCGCAAATAGATCATGCCGGCCGCAAGATAATTGCAGGCGCGCCAGTAGGCATCGATACGGCTCGCTTCATCGGGCGATAAAGGTTGGGTTTGCGTAGTCATGGCGGTTGTCGATCGAGGATTGGGAAAAGGCGGCAGAAGATAGTGCGGGAAGATGAATCTTTTTGGGCCTCTGCGATGGAAGCAGATTAGCCCTGCACGGCTGATCGCGCAACTTGAAAAAAACAGCCTCACGCGGAGGCGTCTCCGCGTGAGGCTGTTTTTTCTGGTTTTGGTTTTTCCAGCCCGGAATCAGTAGTCGGTATAGCCTTTTTCGCCCGGCGTATAGAAGGTGCTCATGTCGGGCGGGGCCAGTGTTGCGCCGCGCTGCAGCTTCTGCACCAGATCAGGGTTGGAGATGAACGGACGACCGAATGCCACCAGGTCGCCGCGCTGTGCAACGAGATCGGCATTCGCCCGCGCCGCATCGTAACCGCCGGACAGGATGTACTTGCCCTTGAAATTGGCGCGAATTTTCGCTTTCAATTCAGGGTTGACTTCCGGCGCGCCCATCGAGCTGTGATCGACGACATGGATATAGGCCAGCCCGAGCTTATTCAACTCTTCCACCAGGCGCAGATAGAGTGCATCCATCTTGGCATCGGGTGCGGTGCCGTTGAAAACACCATAAGGCGAGATACGCATGCCGATGCGCTCCGCGCCAATGGCGGCAGCCGAAGCCTTGGCGATTTCAACCGCGAAACGGATGCGGTTCTCCACGCTGCCGCCCCATTCATCCGTGCGCTGGTTGGTGGCGGTGTTGAGGAATTGGTCGATCAGGTAGCCGTTCGCCGCGTGCAGTTCGACCCCGTCGAATCCGGCTGCGATGGCATGCCTGGAAGCGTTCGCATATTCGGCGATGGTCGCCGCGATGTCGGCTGCGCTCATCGCTTCCGGCACCGGATAAGGTTGCATGCCGCTGCTGTCGGTCCACATCTCGCCCGGCGTGGCGAGCGCGGAGGGTGCCAGCACCCGACTGCCGGACGGCATGTTGGCGAGATGACTGACGCGGCCGGTGTGCATCAATTGCACGAATATCTTGCCACCCGCCGCGTGCACGGCATCGGTCACCTTGCGCCATCCCGCCACCTGTTCGTCCGAAAATACGCCGGGGATGCGCGCGTAGCCCAGGCCGTTGGGCGAGGGCGAAGTGCCTTCGGTGATGATGAGACCGGCGGCAGCGCGCAGGCTGTAATACTTGACCATCAGCTCGTTCGGCACATTGCCGGTGGCCCGCGAGCGGGTCATCGGCGCCATCACGATGCGGTTCTTCAGTTGCAGCTTGCCGAGGGTGGTCTGGGTGTACAGGATGTCGGTCATTGCATGTTCCTCGTGGATTATTGTTTGATCGCTTCGACCGGGAGGGTCAACGTCACTTCATCGCTGACGTAAGGCACGTGCTTGCCCATGTTGAAGTCGGAGCGTTTGATCTTGGCAGTGGCGGTCGCGCCGCAGGCATCCTTCTTCACCATCGGATGCGGCATGCACAGGAAGGAATTGAGGGTGAGCGTGACCGGCTTGCTGACCCCCTTGATGGTCAGCACCCCGTCCACTGCGGCCAGTTTATCGCCTTTGAATTTCAGTTTGTCCGATTTGAAGGTGATGGTGGGGAACTTCTCGGTATCAAAAAAATCCGCCGCCTGGAGGTGCTGGGTGAACAGGGCATAGCCGGTGTTGACCGAGGTCGCGTCGATTACCACATCGACCGAACCTCTTTTGGCCGCACGGTCGAGCACGATGGTGCCGGACGTCTTGTCGAAACGGGAAAGCTGGGTGGAGTAGCCGAAATGGCTGTATTCGAAACGCGGCAGGGTATGCGTCGGATCGATCACATAAGTCTCCGGCGCGGCGAACGCGACCGAAGCCAGCGAAGCGGTGAGGGTGAAAGCAATGATGTTTTTCATGGTGTTCTCCTGTGGGGGTTGGGTTGGGACTATTTCTTGCGGGGTGCTGCGGCTACGACAAGGTGAAACTTGATCTGAATTTCGTTGGCGACAGCGCTGACATCGGCCCATAGCCCTTCGCCGATGTTGAAGTCGAGGCGCTTGATGGTGAATACGCCATCGAATACCCCGCGGGTGGCACCTGGCTGAAAAGTGAATGGGGCGACGACATCCTGTGTCCTGCCTTTGATCGTGAGCTTTCCAATCGCTTCATAGTGGTTGCCCCCCAGGGTCTTGACGCCGGTTGCAACGAAGCTCGCGGCGGGAAAATTTTTTGTATCGAACCACAGTTTGCCTGCTACTTCGTCATTCGCTTCATCGACGCCGGTGTCGATGCTGGCAAGATCGATCTCGATGCGCGCCTGTGCCTTGTCCAGCCTGGCGGGATCGAAAGCGGCTTGCGCGCTAAATTTGCCGAACGTGCCGTCCATGTTCACCCCCATCTGCTGATAGGTGAACGTGATCGTGCTCTCTTGCCGCAGCACCTCATCGAATCCGGCCGCAAGGGCGCTGTTGCTCGCAACAACCAGGGACAACACTGCAATCAGTAATTTCATTTGCTCTTTCCTTTCGGCAACATGCGCTCCAGTATCTGGTCATGGTCGATGAATTTGTGTTTGATCACGGCGGCGATATGCATGCCGACGAGCCCGAACAAGGCCAGGTTCAAGCCCTGATGCACCGTCGTAAGCAACTCGCCCAACGCTTTATCCTTGCCGATCAAATCCGGCAGCGGTAACACGCCGAACCACACGGTCTGGAAGCCTTTGGCGGAGCTCATCAGCCAACCCGAGAGCGGAATCGCCAGCAGCAAGCCATACAGGGCGAGATGCGTGATATGGCTCACGACCACTTCCCAGCGCGGGGTCGCGGCGGGCAACGGCGGCGGCGTGTGGGTGAAGCGCCACACCACGCGGGTCACGGCCAGCAGGAATATCGTGACGCCGGTCCACTTGTGATAACTGTAATACTGCAATTTGGCCGGCGACAAGGGCAGGTCGTGCATGTACACGCCGAGCGGGAAGGCGGCGAAGACCAGCAGCGCCACCAGCCAGTGCAAGGCCATGGCGGTGGTGTTGTAGCGCGCTATCGGCGATGTACTCATATCCACTCCTTAAGCCAGACGGCCGCCACGAAAATCATCCAGCGCCTGGTGAATCTCTTCTTGTGTGTTCATCACGAACGGCCCGTATTGCACGATGGGTTCATGCAGCGGCTTGCCCGCGACCAGGATGAGCCGGGTCGGGTCGGCCGCGGAAACGGTGAAGCCACCCGCACTTTCCGTATTGCTCAAGATGCCCATGCGCTGTGCCCCAACCTGCGTTTCACCCACCCGCGCCGTCCCGCGATAGGTGTAAATGAAAGCGTTATGTGTGGCCGGAATGGCGGTCGAGAACGACGTGCCGGCAGGCAGATGAATGTCGAGATAGATCGGTTCGGTCACTTCGCGCGTGACCGCGCCCGCCACGCCGTTGCTCGTCCCGGCAATCACGCGCACGGTCACGCCTTCTGCCGTTACATATTCGGGAATGTCGGCACTGGAGAAATCCTTGTACCAGGGCTCGCTCATCTTGTTCCGCGCAGGCAGGTTGAGCCAAAGCTGGAATCCTTCCATCACGCCGTCTTTCTGTTCCGGGATTTCGGAATGGATCACCCCGCGCCCCGCCGTCATCCACTGCACGCCGCCGTCGCCCAGCAGCCCCTCGTGCCCCGCACTGTCGCGATGCCGCATGCGCCCGGCGAGCATGTAGGTGATGGTCTCGAAGCCGCGATGCGGATGATCGGGGAAGCCGGCGATGTAGTCGTCCGGATCGTCGCTGCCGAACGCATCCAGCATGAGGAAAGGGTCGAGGCGGTGCTGCAGCTTGCCGGCCAGCACCCGCGTCAGACTGACCCCGGCTCCGTCCGAGGTGGCAACCCCCTGGACGATGCGTTCGACGCTGCGCGATTCCTGACTGATAATGGCTGTGTTCATGGACGACCTCCTGCAATCACTAACTTGAGTTGCATGGTAGGGTTTGTCCGAAAATAGATAAAGACCTTTTTTCGGGATACACTGTTCCATAAATGGAACAGAATAACCTCTCCGCCGATGACATGATCCTGTTTGCCAGCATCGTTGAACAGCGCGGTCTGGCGCGCGCCGCCGAACACTTGGGCATGCCGAAGGCAACGGTCTCGCGCCGCCTGGCGAATCTGGAATCCGCACTCGGGCAACGCCTGCTGTTGCGCACCACGCGCCGTCTGGCCCTGACCGAATACGGGCAGGAATTCCTCGACCACTGCCGCCGCGTGAGCGAGGAAGTCGGCAATCTGCATGACTTCGTGCACAGCCGGGAACTGGCGCCGCGCGGCCACCTGCGCGTCTCGATGCCGGGCGATTACGCCCGGCAGCATTGCTCTCGCGCCATCGCCACCTTTATCGAGACCTATCCCGAAATCGAGCTCGATCTCGATCTGGGCGCGCGCCGCGTCGATCTGCTCGGCGAGCGTTTCGATCTGGCAATCCGCATGGGGACGCTGGAGGATGATGCGACGCTGGTCGCGCGCAAGATTGATGACCAGCGCTTCGAACTCTATGCCAGCCCCATCTATCTCGCCCTGCATCCCGCACCGCGCCACCCGGACGACCTCGCGCACCATGTCGCCGTGCGCCTGCTTGCGGCCAACGGCAGCGCCGTGCCGTGGCATCTGACCCGTGGCAAGGACGTGTGGGAGGGAATCCCCCCCGGCAGACTGTCGTTGAATTCACCCGACATGATCCAGCAGTTGCTGCTGGATGGCGCGGGCATTGGCGCCCTGCCCGAAAGTTTTGTGTCCGACGACGTGCGGCAAAAACGCCTGGTGCGGGTGCTGTCGAAATGGACTTTGCCCAGCGTACCCGCGTGGGCGGTGATGCCGATGCGCCGCTACCCGCCTTACAAGACGCGGGTGTTCCTCGAACATCTGGAAAAGTTCATGCAGAAAGGTTAGTCATCCTCTGTGGGTCGGACTTCAGTCCGACGATGGCTGTCGATTCACAGACGCCTGTCGGGTTGGAACCCGACCCGCACGCCCCTTACACCCAGTCCTTGGGCACCAGAAACTTCTCGTACAACTCCGCTTCCGGCGTGCCCGCCGCAGGATGCCAGTCGTAGCGCCAAGTGCACACGGGTGGCATCGACAGCAGGATGGATTCGGTACGGCCGTTCGATTGCAGGCCGAAGATGGTGCCACGGTCGATGACCAGATTGAACTCGACGTAACGCCCGCGCCGATACAGTTGGAAATCGCGCTCGCGTTCGCCGTAGGGGGTGTCTTTTCGTTTCTCCAGCAGCGGCAAATAGGCTTCAAGATAGTGGTTGCCCACGCTCTGCTGGATGGCAAACGCCGTCTCGAAATCCGGTTCGCTCAAGTCGTCAAAGAAAATGCCGCCCACCCCGCGCGGCTCGTTGCGATGCTTGAGGAAGAAGTATTCGTCGCACCATTTCTTGTAACGCGCGTGATGATCGCCGCCGAAAGGTGCGAGCGCGTTCTTGCAGGTCTGATGGAAGTGAACGGCGTCTTCCTCGAAGCCGTAATACGGCGTGAGGTCCATGCCGCCGCCGAACCAGAACACCTTCTCGCCATTCGGTTTGTGCGCCATGAACATGCGCACGTTGGCATGCGAGGTCGGCGCGTAAGGATTGCGCGGATGCATCACCAGCGACACGCCCAGCGCCTCCCAACGGCATCCCGCCAACTCGGGGCGGTGCGCCGTGGCCGAAGCCGGCATCTTGTCGCCCTGCACATGCGAGAACGCCACGCCGCCGCGCTCCAGCACATTGCCCTCTTCGATGATGCAGCTGATGCCCTCACCCTTGCCGATGCCGCCGCTGCCCGTGGCGCGCGTCCACTTGTCGCGCAGGAATTTTTTGCCATCCACGGCCTCCAGCCCTTGCACGATACGATCCTGCAAGTCGAGCAAAAAGGTCTTGACGGGGTTTGAATCGATGTCGCTCATATGCTCTCCGGTGTTGCCGTCCTTCCCGCGCAGACACTTGTAGGTCGGACTTCAGTCCGACATGTCGGTTTGAAACCCGACCTACATACCTGCGCACGGGAATGATGAGTTAAAAATTATTTTCGCAGGATTCTACCATCGCCCCATGCGCGAATCGTCGAAGGTTGCCTGCGTTTTCCCACGCGCCCGCGCAGAACCCACACTTTTTTTCCGAACAGGCGCCGGCATTCGGCATAGGTCTTTGCGGGACGCATGCCGCTGCGGTTGGCGCTGGTGGAAACCAGCGCGCTGCCCGCGCTGCGGCACAACTGCCTGGCGAAAGGATGACCCGTCAGCCGCACCGCCAGCGTGTCATGCCCCCCGCGCAACCAGCGCGGGCAGGAAGATTTCGCCGGCATCAGATACGTCACCGCCTGCGCGCCTTCCTGCTGCAAACGCAACTGCTCCGCAGCCTTGAGCGGCTGGATGAAAGAGGCGACTTGATGATAGTGCGACGCGACGAGAATCAGCCCCCTGTGCTGCGGCCGCTGCTTCAACTTCAGGATGCGCTGCACCGCCCGCCGATTGCGTGGATCACAGCCGATGCCGTAGCAGGACTCGGTGGGATAAGCGACCAGCCCGCCGTGTTTGAGGTGGGCAGCAAGCAGACGGATGGAAAGGTGCCGCGCTGGTGACATAGTGAGTGTGAAAAAATCCATCGTGGTTGCCTGACGAACCCTGCAACCGCATAACGCGCGCAATCATACCCAAATTGCAGACCGCCGTACCGCGCTACAATGCGCCCCGACCCACTGCTTCATATCCCGAACACGCACATGACTGACGAACGCCTCATCCACATCGAAGAAAAGATCACCTTCCAGGAAGACCTGATCGAAGAACTGAACAAGACGATCTACCAGCAACAACAAAAGATCGAACGACTGGAAGACTGCTGCCGCGAGCTCGCCGCCCAGTTCCGCGCGCTTGCAGAAGCCGGCAACACAGGCCCCACCGCTAACGAAAGACCGCCCCACTATTAACCAACGCGTACTCGTTTCAACATCGCAACTCAAACATCATGCTCAGCAAACTGAACGAATTCTTCGCCCACTTGATCACCCCGAACCAGGATGCGCAGCAACCCACCCACACCCTGCAACTCGCCACCGCCGTACTGCTGGTAGAAGTCATGCGCGCAGATGCCGCGAGCAGCGAGGCCGAGCTGGCCACCGTCATGCGCGCCCTCAAGGAACGATTCCAGCTCAGCGATAGTGAAGGGCAGCGACTCTCTGCGCTGGGCCAAGAGACCGCGCGGCACGCCAGCGATCTTTACCAGTTCACCTCGCTGCTCAACCGCGAACTGTCTCGCGAAGAAAAGGTCCGCATCGCCGAATACATGTGGCAAGTCGCCTATGCCGACCGCCACCTCGGCGCCCACGAAAACCACCTGATGCGCCGGATGACCGAACTGCTGCACCTCTCGCAGGCCGATTACATCACGGCCAAGATGCGGGCAAAGCCGGCGGGCATGGAATGAACGGAACTCGGTTGTGACAGGAGCGATGTACCACTGAATGACCGGCGCGATGACGCACCGCATCGCAGACAAGACAGGGGAGAAGCTTCCAGACCGCTCGCGCATCCCGCTGCGCCCGCATTGACCGGCAACCGCCCCGTTTGCTTTGCATTTCCAGTGCTGGCAACACCCATCTCATCTTTTCGAACGCAAGCGGTTTGCCGCGCCCTGGGAAACCCACATTCTTGCGACTGAAAAACCGCCCACGCGGGGCGGTTTGTGTTTGGCGGAGAGGGAGGGATTCGAACCCTCGGTACGGGGTTACCGTACGCCTGATTTCGAGTCAGGTACATTCGACCACTCTGCCACCTCTCCGTAACTCGGTACTGCTGATGATGCAATATTTGCTGCTTTGTCCCGAGATGTACCTGGTCAGGTACATTGGTTCCGGCCGTCGCTTCGCGACTTAACCTGCAAGCAGGTTAGCCTCACCGCAACACGTCCGCTTCGCAGCCGTGTTGTCGACCACTCTGCCACCTCTCCGAGACTCGCTTCGCTTCAAGTCGCGCCAGTTGCGCCTTGCCATCCGCGAAGGGCGCGCATTTTACCAGCAAGGTTGCGATTTCGGGCAGAATGTTGCTCACCTTCATCCGGAACTGCATGACAGCCCACAATGCGCAGCCTGTACCCCTTGCGAGTGATCGTGCTGATCGGCCTGTTTGCCTGGCTGGCGATCAAGGCCATGAGCTCGCCCCCCGTGCCGGACTGGCGCAGCGGCGAACTGGTGGCGGTGGTACCGGACAAGAGCATGGTCACCGATTCGGCCTTCGAGTCGGATTTGCTGGCGCTGTTTGGCAAGCATCTCAATCTTCGCGTCAAACTGCTCAAGTTGCCGCCCGACGAGGCGGTCGCCGCCCTGCTCGCGGGGCGCGCGCACCTGGCCGCGGGGTTCCGCTCGCATTCCAATCCCTCGCTGCGCTACAGCACGTCCTACCAGCGGCTGGATGAACGCGTGGTGTGCGATGAACGCACGCCGAGAAGCATCGGCGGGCTGTATGCCCGGCAACTGGTGGTTGCCCGCGAATCGGCGCAGGAGTGGGCCTTGCGCAAGGTGCGCGAGGAGTACGACGAACTGGTGTGGGAATCGCGCAGGGAAACCACGGCCACCCAATTGTTGCAGGCTTTGGCGGAAGGAGAGATCGATTGCACCGTCGCCAACGATGAACAGCTCGCCACCTTGCGCAACTATTTCCCCGATCTCGGCAGCGGCTTGAGCCTGAACAGCGATTCCGAATTGAGTTGGGCCATCAGCGCGGAGGGCGACCAGTCCCTGCTGGAAGAGGCCAACGCCTTTTTCGCGGGAATCCGCAACAGCCGGGAACTGCAGCATGCAATCGACCGCTACTATGGCCATAACGACCGCCTTAACGCCATCGACATCACCGCCTTCATCGCCGATGTGCGCGATGTGCTGTCCCGCTATCGGCAATGGTTCGAGGATGCGGGCGGTCTGACCGGGATCGACTGGCGTCTGCTCGCCGCCCTGGCCTATCGGGAATCGCGCTGGGATCCCAACGCCACCTCCTATACCAATGTGCGCGGCATGATGATGCTGACCGAATCGACCGCCGACCGCATGGGCGTGGCGAACCGGCTGGATCCGCGCGAAAGCATCATGGCCGGCGCGCGCTACCTGCAATTGCTGAAAGAACAGTTGCCCCTGCGCATCACCGAACAAAACCGTTTGTGGATGGCACTCGCGGCCTACAACCAGGGCATGGGACATCTGGAAGACGCGCGCATCATGACTCTGCAGCGCGGACTGGACCCGGATGTGTGGGCGGACGTAAAGCGCGTAATGCCGCTGCTCTCGCGCCCGGAATATGCCCAGAACACCAAATTCGGCCGGGCGCGCGGCGGCGAAGCGGTGGTGCACGTCGAGACGGTGCGGCTCTATCACGACATGCTGAAGCGGCTTGATGCGGAGGGGAAACTGCCGGATGCACTGCTTTTTCCCTTCCTCTCTGCCAACTGACCGCACCCCTCCGACCGCCTGGCACGCCCGGCATTCAGTCGCGCCCGCGTTGCTCCTGCAGCATCTGTTCGACGCGCTCCAGCCGCGCCGAGATATCCTTCAGCAGCCGGTCGGATTCGCGCTCTTCCACTTCAATCTTCTCCACATCGCCGCCGATGAAGAAGGCGGCCAGATTGGCGGTGAGCAAGGAGATCAGCACCACCCCGAACAGCACCACCAGCGAGGCGAACAGACGGCCCGCGCCGGTATGCGGTACCACGTCGCCGTAACCGACGGTGGCCATGGTGACCCAGGCCCACCACATGCCGTCCCACACGTCGCCGATCGAGGGATCGACGCGCGACATGATGATGCCGGACAGCACCATGGCGACGAAGGCGACGATGAGGGTGGTACCCAGCCTGTGCTGCGACAGCAGCTTGCGTGCGGATTTTGACATGCGCAACAGCAGCGCCACCACCAGCAGCAGCCGCACGCTGCGCAGCATGCCGATGAGCGGCGCGAACTGCCAGAAATACGGAAAGCCCGCAGTGATGATGAGCAGGTTTAGCCAGTTGCCGAACAGGTAAGCGCGCTTGTCGCGCACCTGCACGGTGAGGATGAGGGTCTCCAGCAGAAAGGCCAGCCACACCAGCCAGTCGGCGATGCGTGCGACGCCGTGGGAGAGGCCGCCAGTCTCTTCCAGATACCACTGCAGCACGATCCACAGCGCCACGCCGACCATCGGCCATTCCAGGCGGCGCGCCCAGTGCCGGGCGGTAGCGGTCTCGCGCTCCGCGACGCCGGCGATACCGAGCAGATGGACGACACTCATCTGCGCACCTTACTTGGACAACTTCTCCATGCCGCCCATGTACGGGCGCAGCACGTCGGGGATGGTCACGCTGCCGTCGGCGTTCTGGTAATTCTCCAGCACCGCGACCAGCGTGCGGCCCACCGCCAGACCGGAGCCGTTCAGCGTATGCAGCAACTCGGGCTTGCCTTGCGCGTTGCGGAAACGCGCCTGCATGCGCCGCGCCTGAAATGCCTCGAAGTTGGAGCAGGAAGAAATTTCGCGGTAGGTATTCTGCGCCGGCAGCCACACCTCGATGTCATAGGTGGTGGCGGACGAGAAACCCATGTCGCCGGTGCACAACTTCACCACGCGGTAGGGCAAGCCCAGTTTTTTCAAAATCGTTTCGGCGTGGCCGAGCAATTGTTCCAACGCCTGGTAGGAGGTGTCGGGATGCACCATCTGCACCAGTTCCACCTTGTCGAACTGGTGCTGGCGGATCATGCCGCGCGTGTCGCGCCCGTAGGAACCCGCCTCGCTGCGGAAGCACGGCGTATGCGCCACGAACTTCAGCGGCAGCTTTTCCAGCGGCACGATCTCGTCGCGCACCATGTTTGTCACCGGGACTTCGGCCGTTGGAATCAGATACCAATTTTCAAACTCGGTCTTAAACTCGGTTTCTTCCTCATTAGTGTAAATGTTTACTTCGGCCGCCTTCCCTTGGACACCGCCAAAGCTAACTTGGAATAAATCTTTTTCAAATTTAGGCAATTGACCTGTGCCTCGCATCGACTTCGAGTTCACGATGTATGGCACATAGGTCTCGGTGTAACCATGCTTGTCGGTATGCGTATCCAGCATGAACTGTGCAAGTGCACGATGCATGCGCGCCAACGGCCCCTTTAACAACGAGAAGCGAGCCCCAGTAATTTTGGTCGCGGTCTCGAAATCCAGTCCGCCCAGACCTTCGCCGATACTGACATGGTCCTGCACCTCGAAGTCGAACTGACGCGGCTCGCCGAACTTGTGCATCTCCACGTTATCCGCCTCGGACTTGCCGACCGGCACGCTGGCGTGTGGCACATTGGGGATCACGGCGAGGAAGGCGTCCATGTCGGCCAGCACTTGCGGCAGCTTGGCTTCGAGCTGCTTCAACTCCTCGCCCAGCGCGCCCACCTCCGCCATGATGGCTGTCGTATCCTCACCCCTGGCCTTGGCCTGGCCGATCAGTTTGGAAGTGGCGTTGCGCTTGGCCTGCAACTCCTGCGCGCGCGTCTGGAGGGTCTTGCGCTCGGCTTCGAATTGCTCGAATCTGGCCGTATCCAGGGTAAAACCGCGGGTCGCCAGGCGTGTGGCCGTCGCGGCCAGATCGTTGCGCAAAGCTTGTATGTCTAACATGAGAACCTCAAATTCAACCCGGATGATCCATTAGCGGGGAATGATATTGCTCGTTGACAATCGGGGGTTAACTCTGCGAAGTTTCATACATCTTCGGAATTTTCGAGAGGATTGATTGGTGGTGATAGGTGGACTTGAACCACCGACCCCAGCATTATGAGTGCTGTGCTCTAACCAACTGAGCTATATCACCAGGAAGCGTTTCGACGGGACAGCGTCCGGTCAAAAAGAGGGCGGCATTTTGCTGATTTAGGGGACATCTGTCAATTGCAGTCTGCGGATTTCAGCTCGCTATCGGGAAAATCGCGCTGCATCTGGTGCAGTTTTTCTTCGGTTGCCGCATCAATCCCGCCCATTTCAAACACGGTAAATTTGAGTTTGCTCTGCCGTTCCCCCACTTTGGCGGTGCGCACCCCTTTTGTTTTAAGCACTTCCAGGAAATTGCGGGCAGCCTGCTCGGTGCGGAACACGCCGAGCGAAATGGCATGCAGCCACTCGCCTGCTTCCTGCACCACAAAATAGTCATTCACCCCCAGTTTCCTGAGCTGATCAATTTTCTTATTTACCCCATCGATATTCTTCTGTGGCGGCATGTACACCCAGTAGCCGCCGGCATATTCAACCGTGCGCCGCTGCAACCTGTCGCCCAGCTGCAACGCCTCCAGTGCAGCGTTTATCCGTGCCAGATTCTCGCCGGAGAACTCGCCCCACGCCAGGCAGCGGGCCGCTCGGGGGGGAGCGGCCAACTCCGGACTCAGGCGCGAGGCCGGCGCGGCAACGATCTCGGCGCGCGCGTCCTGCGCGCTGACCGCAGCAGCGCTGGCGGCTTCAGACTCGGCCTGCAGGCGCAAGGCCGTCGTATCCAGCAACGTGATCTTTTCGGCATTGAGCTCTGCCTGCGCCAACAAGACGTCCGGCACCTCGGCCAGCAACGCCCCCCAGCGCAGCAGGGCAAAGAACAGTACATTGACCAGCAACAACAGGATCAACCATACGCGGCTCATGCTTCGTTTTCTCCCATCACCTGCAAACCGCGCAGGACCAGTTCATCCACCCACAGATAGGGTACGGTCAGTTGCGCCACGGCCGGCTCGGCGGCGCCGCCGCTGACGATGCAGCGTGCAAGCCCGCAGCGCTGCTGCAGCAGGCCGAACTGCTGCATGATCGCGCCCTGAGTTGCGCGCAGTGCGCCGCTGGCAATCGCATCTGCGGTATTCAGTGGAAAATCGCGCACCGCTCCGTCACCGGCCTGCAATTGCGCCGCGCGGTTCGACAGGCTTTCGCACATCAGGGCCATGCCAGGCACGATCACCCCGCCCATGAATTCGCCCTCGCCGGAGAGGGAATCCAGGGTGGTGGCAGTGCCGCAATTGACCACCAGACAGGCCCCGCGCTCTTGCTGCCATGCGCCGACGAGCGCCGCCCAGCGGTCGCTGCCGAGCTGCTGCGGCGACCGATAGCCATTGCGCACGCCGCACTGTTCCGCCGCAGCCGTGATGAAGGCGGGTTCGCATGACCAGAGTGACAGCAGCGTGCGCAGGCGTGCGGTCATGCTGGCGCCCGCCACGTTGGACACCAGCACCCGTGACGGTGGCGGCAAGCCGGCGAATACCGGTAGCAGCGATTCGACGGCGGCATTCTCGATCACGCCGCGTTGCGCCCAGTGTCCGGCCACGACATGCGCCCATTTGCAGCGGCTGTTTCCCACGTCCAGCAGCAACATTCAGCCTCCCCTCAAACTGATCTCGCCCGCGTGAAACACGCGTTCGCCCGCTGCCGTTGCCACGCGCAACGCCCCTTCGTCGGTCACCCCCAGCACCCGCCCCGCGCAGGTCGTCCCATCCGGCAACGACAGCCTGACCTCGCGCTGCTGAAACGCGTGGCCGCGTTCCCATTCGGCTTTCAGCGCGGCGAAGCTGTGCGCCGTGAATAGGTGCAACACCTGCCACAAATGGCGCAACAGGATGCCCAGCACGCGGCTGCGATCACGCAATGGCACGGCGGCAAGCGCGCCCGCCGGCTGATCGATCGCCGCGCGGGCGGTTTCGCTCAAGTTCAGATTGAGTCCGACGCCGATCACAACCGCGCTTGGCCCCAGCATATCGCCCTGTGCCTCAAGCAAAATACCGGCCAATTTCCCCTCGGGCAACAGGATGTCGTTGGGCCATTTCAGGCTGGCCTCCCCCACCCCCAATTCGTGCAGCGCGCGCAACACAGCAACCCCAACCGCCAGGCTCAAGCCCGACAGCGCACCAAGGCCGCAGGCAAAGCGCCAGAGCACGGAAAAGGTCAGCGCATCGCCCAGCGCGGCATGCCATGCCCGCCCCAGACGCCCGCGACCGGCGCTCTGCCATTCCGCCGCCAGCACGCTGCCCGATGGCGCGCCCAGTGCCGCGCGCTGCAACAGCATGGCATTGGTTGACGTCGCATGATCGATGATCTCCAGTTGCAGTGCCCCCGCCCCGGCCATCTGTTCTTTGATGGCGGCCGCATCCAGCCAGTACAAGGGACGCGCCAGGCGGTACCCGCGTCCGCGCACGCGATGCAAGTCCAGGCCGTACGCGCCGACTTCCTGCAAGGCGTTATGCACACTAGCCCGCGACAGGCCCAGCTGTCCGGCCATCGCCTCGCCGGAATGGAATTCGCCGTCGGCCAGACATCTCAGCAGGGCGAAGGTCCTCGGGCGCAGCGGATTTTGCGGCACGGGATTCATTGCGCCAGATCGGTACAGAGCGGCGCCCCGCCCTGTTGCAGGAACTCGGTAATTTCGGCGCGCCGTTGCAGCGTGTCCTGATACCCCAGTTCAATCAGCGCACGGCAATACTCCTTCTCGAACAGCAGATAGCTGACCAGATTGGCACCGGAACCGCGCCGCACCCCGAGCAGGCGCAACAGCACCCGGATCGTCCACGGCAGATGCGCAACATGGCGCTCAGCGATTTTTTCCAGCGGCTGACTGGGCGTGATCACCAGCGCATCGATTTTGCGCAGCGTGAACTGCGAACGCAGCGCCTCCGGAATCGCGCTCACGGTATGGTTGATGCGCTGCAGACGCTCCAGATCCACCCCCAGCCCGTCGAGAAAAATACTGTCCAGCGCATGTCCGGCAATCTCGGCCAGCGACGGATAGTGCTCGATCTTGGTGCGTTGGTCGCCCTCGTCCGCCGCGCGCTGGCCGACCCCGACCACCAGCACCCGCTCCGCCCCCAGATGCAGGGCCGAGCTGATCGGCGCGACCTGGCGCATCGATCCGTCGCCGAAAAATTCGCGATTGACATGCACTGCCGGGAAGATGAACGGGATGGCCGAAGAGGCGAGCAGATGCTGGATATCGATGTGGGTCGGGACGCCGACCCGGCGGGCGCGCTTCCACGGCGCAATCTCCGGCACTCCCTGATAAAACGTCACCGAATGCCCAGAACCGTAGCCGGACGCCGTGATCCCCAGCGCATGCAACACGCCGTCGTCGATCTGGCGCTGGATCAGCTCGCACGGCAGGACGCGTTCCAGGAACGTGCGCATGGGCGAATTGTCCAGCAGCGAAACACGGTTCAGACGATTGCTGCCGAACATGCTCAACAGGAGACCCAGCAGCCAGCGCACGCTATTGTCGAGCACCCCCAGCGTGTCGGCGCGATAGATGTCGGTCACGCGCGCGTTGTTCCAGATGTTGAGCAGGTAGCGCACGCCCTTGCGAAAATGGCGCGCATTGACCGCCAGCGTCACTGCATTCAAGGCGCCGGCAGACGTGCCGCAGACCACATCGAACGGCAGCCTGGCGCGATACGACGTGAACTCGGTCAGCCCCTTCAGCACCCCGACCTGATAGGCGGCGCGCGCGCCGCCGCCGGTGAGGATGAGTCCGATCTTCTGTTTAGACATCGTCCATGCCGCTGGTTTATCCGCGCGCCTTTACCGCTTCGAGCGCATCGCGCAGGGTTTCCTCGGGCAAGGCATTGAGGTACTCGGAGATCTTCTCTGCGGGCTCCACCGCTTTCGGCTGCAACAGGCCGACTTCGACATTGGCCACCAGCACCGCCGCGGCCCCCACCACCCGGAGCAGGCGCGCGCGCTCCGCCATCAGCAGCTCGATCTCCTGGCTCAACAACTCGACTTCCTGCTTGTTCATCACTCGCTCCTTGTCTTGACGCCGGCGACTGCCAGCGCGCTCATGTTCACGATGCGGCGTGCCGTCGCGGTCGAAGTCAGAATATGCGCCGACTTGTTCGCCCCCAGCAGGATGCTGCCGATGGTGATGCCATCGCCCGCCGTCATCTTGAGGAGATTGTAGGCGATGTTGGCCGCATCCAGATTCGGCATCACCAGCAGGTTCGCCTGTCCCTTCAGGCGCGCCGCCGGAAATATCCCGCCGCGCATCGTTTCCGACAGCGCCGCATCGCCGTGGATCTCGCCCTCGACTTCCAGCTCGGGCGCCTGCAACTCAAGCAACTCCCGCGCGCGCGCCATCTTGCGCGCCGAGGCATCCCGATGGCTGCCGAAGTTGGAATGCGAAAGCAGCGCCACCTTCGGCGTGATGCCGAAGTAACGCACCTCCTCCGCCGCCAGCAAGGTCATCTCGGCGATCTCTTCCGCGCCGGGGTCGAGGTTCACGTGCGTGTCGCAGATGAACAGGGTGTGCTTGGGCAGCAGCAGAATGTTCATGGCGCCGTACACGCTCCCACCGGGGCGGTGCCCGATCACCTCGTCGATATAGCGCAGGTGATACAGCGGCTGATCCACCGTGCCGCACAGCATCGCATCCGCCGCCCCCATGCGCACCAGCATCGCGGCGATCAGCGTGCTGCGGCGGCGCATCTCGCGCTTCGCCACTTCCGGCGTCACCCCTTTGCGCGCCATCAGGCGGTGATATTCCGTCCAGTATTCGCGGTAGCGCGGATCGTCGTCCGGATTGACCAGCTCGAAATCATGGCCGGCGCGGATACGCAGCCCGAGCCGGGCGATACGCGCCTCGATCACGGCGGGCCGGCCCACCAGAATCGGCCGCGCGATGCCCTCGTCCACCACGGTCTGCACCGCGTGCAGCACGCGCTCGTCCTCGCCCTCGGCGTAGGCCAGCCGGTGCGGCAGCTTCTTCGCCATCTCGAACACGGGCTTCATCAGCAGATTGGAGTGATAGACGAAACCGGAAAGCTGTTCGACATAGGCGTGCATGTCGCCGATCGGGCGCGTCGCCACGCCGCTGTCCATGGCCGCCTGCGCCACGGCGGGCGCGACCTTGGAGATCAGGCGCGGATCAAACGGTTTCGGAATCAGATACTGCGTCCCGAAACTCAGGCTCTCCTCGCTGTACACGGCGGCGACTTCTTCCGACTGCTCCGCCTCGGCCAGCGCCGCAATGGCATACACCGCGGCTTTCTTCATCGCCTCGTTGATGGTGGTCGCCCCCACATCCAGCGCGCCGCGGAAGATATAGGGGAAACACAGCACATTGTTCACCTGGTTGGGGAAATCGGAGCGCCCCGTCGCCAGGATGGCATCCGGCCTGGCTGCCAGCGCCAGTTGCGGCAAAATCTCCGGCACCGGGTTTGCCAGCGCAAAAATCAGCGGCTGCCGCGCCATCTGTTTCACCATCTCCGGTTTCAGCACGTTGCCGGCCGACAGCCCCAGGAAAATATCCGCATCCGCGATCACCTCGCCCAGCGTGCGCGCCCGGGTGTCCTTCGCATAACGCGCCTTGTTGTCATCCATCTCTTCGGTGCGGCCGGTATAGACCACGCCCTTGATGTCGGTGACGATGATGTTTTCCATCCGCACCCCGAGCGCCACCGCCATGTCCAGACAGGCCAGCGCCGCTGCGCCTGCCCCGCTCGCCACCAGCTTGACCTCTTCGATTTTCTTGCCGACGACTTTCAGCCCGTTGATCAGCGCCGCGCCGACGATGATGGACGTGCCGTGCTGGTCGTCGTGGAACACCGGGATGCGCATGCGCTCGCGCAGCTTGCGCTCGACATAGAAACACTCGGGCGCCTTGATGTCTTCCAGATTGATGCCGCCGAAGGTCGGCTCCAGCGCGGCGATGATCTCCACCAGCTTGTCCGGATCGTTCTCGGCGATCTCAATGTCGAACACGTCGATGCCGGCGAACTTCTTGAACAGCACCGCCTTGCCCTCCATCACCGGCTTCGCCGCCAACGGGCCGATATTGCCCAGCCCCAGCACCGCCGTGCCGTTGCTGATGACCGCGACCAGATTGCTGCGCGACGTCATGTTGCGCACCTCGGCTGGATTCGCCACGATCAGCTCGCAGGCGGCCGCCACGCCGGGCGAATACGCCAGCGCCAGGTCGCGCGCGGTATGCAGCGGCTTGCTGGCATTGACCGTGATCTTGCCCGCCGGGGATTGGCGGTGATATTGCAGGGCCGCTTCGCGAATCTGGGTATCCATGACGATGACCTCTAAAGTTTGTAAAAACGGTGCCGATTATAGACCAGCGCCCTGCTTGCCGAGGCGCGAAGCAGCAACCGTTGGCGCCTCCCGTGGAAGTCTGGGAGAATGACGCGGCCCGGCTGCATCTTTCACAAAATTAACGCAGAAAGAAAATGTGTGCCCCTCGTTCATCCGTTCGCTTGCCCGAAGCCTGTCGTGAATGACAGTCTTCTGCTTACCTTGCGTCGATTGCGCGGCTGGCGCCTGATCGTACCGGTCTCGCTGGCCGTCCTGCTTGCCGTCGAGCTGATCGTGTCCGGCATGGACCTGTTGCTGAACGGACAGGTCAGTGCCGAGTACCTGCTGACCGGGCTCGTCGCCGCCGGCCTGGCCGCCCCCGCCAGCCTTTACTTCGTAGAACGCCTGCTGGCGGAACTCGCCCGCATCGAACAACAAGCCCTGAAAAACGACCTGACCTCCGCCATTGACACAGCACAGATGGTGTTCTGGCAACTCGACCTGAGCAGCGGGCAACTGCGTTACGACGGGCGAGCGATGGCCTGGCTCGGCGCGGATTTGATCGAAGCGCATAGCGTTGACGACTGGCTGAAACTGGTCCACCCGGACGACCGAGGCCCGTTTTTGCAACAGTTCCAGGCCGCACTCCCGCCCGGCGCACCCGATTTCAACCTGGCCTACCGGATCGCACAGCACACCGGCGGCTGGGGCTGGGTCAGAACCCGGGGGCGCATCACCCGGCGCGATGCGGCAGGGACGCCGTTGCTCGCCGAGGGCGGCACGCTCAACATCAACCCGCAGAAGCAAGCCGAAATTGAGGTACAGGAAACCTCCGCGCGCCTGCAGCAGATCTTCGAGGCCAATCCCGATCTGATGCTGATCAGCCGCCTCGCCGACGGCCGCATCACCGACGTGAACGAGGCGTTCGTGCGAATTTCCGGCTTCAGCCGCGCAGAAGCCATCGGCAACACCACGCTCAATCTGAACCTGTGGACGAACGGGGCCGACCGCGAACGCATGGTGCACGAGCTGACCCGCCGGGGCCGCTGCGAAAACCTGGAGACCACGTTCCAGACCCGCGCCGGCCAAACCGTTCGCGGATCGCTGTTCGCGGTGGTCACCCGGTTGAACGGCGCAGCGCACGTGATCAGCACAATGCGCGATATCACCCAGCAAAAACAATTGCAGGACGCACTGCGCAGCAGCGATCAACGCCTCCGCCTGGCGTTGGAGGCTGCGCATATGGGGGTGTGGGAATACGACTTCGCGACGAACAGGATGCATTGGTCGGAAGAAATCTTCCGCTACCTCGGTCTCGAGGCCGGGCAGGCCAGCAAAGAATTTTTCCTGCAGTCCATTGTGGCGGAAGACGCTGAGATCCCGTTACGCGCGCTGCAACAGGCGCTAACCGGCGGCCATGACTACCATGCCATCTACCGGGTGCGGATCAACGCAACGGTGTGCTGGATCGAGGACCGTGGCCAGGTCAAATTGGACGCGGACGGCCGCCCGCAGAAAGTGGTCGCGGTGATCCATGACATCACCCCATACAAAACGACTGAAGAAGAACTGCGCCGCCATCAGGCGCGCCTGAACAATGCCCAGCGCATTGCCCGGATCGGCCACTGGGAACTCGAACTGGGCACCAACAAAATGTCATGGTCGGATGAAGTCTTCAACATTTTTCAATGGGACGCGGCCAGCCCGCCGGAAACGTACGAAGAATTCATGGCGGCCATTTTCCCGGAGGATCGTGCCGCGGTGCATGACACCTTCATGCGCGCCATGGAAGCGCGAGAACCGTGTCGCATCACCCACCGCGCACGCATGCCCGATGGGACAATCAAGTATGTTGAAGAACAGTGCGAAACCCACTTTGATCCGGAAGGGAATCCCGTCCGGTCGATGGGAACGGCGCAGGACATCACCGAAAGAAAAGCATCGGAAGATTTGATCTGGAAGCAAGCCAACTTCGATCAGCTGACCGGCCTGCCCAACCGCCGCATGTTCTACGATCGTCTGGCGCAAGACATCAAAAAGGCACACCGCGGCCAGACGAAACTGGCGCTGATGTTCCTTGACCTCGATCACTTCAAGGAGGTGAACGATACGCTGGGCCACGGCCAGGGCGATGCGCTATTGGTTGAAGCGGCGCAGCGCATCACCACCTGCGTGCGCGAATCCGACACGGTCGCCCGTTTGGGCGGCGACGAATTCACGCTCATTCTGTCCGAACTGGAGGATCGCACCATTGCCGAGCGAATCGCAATCGCGATCCTGACCGCGCTGGCACGCCCATTCAAGCTGGATGGGGCGGTCGCCTATGTCTCCGCCAGTATCGGCATTACGCTCTTCCCGGAGGATGCCGTCAGTCTCGACGACATGCTGAAGAATGCCGACCAGGCAATGTATGTCGCCAAAAACGCGGGGCGCAACCGTTTCAGCTATTTCACCAGCGCCATGCAGGATGCCGCGCTGTTTCGCCTGCAAATCCAGCACGATTTGCGCACCGCACTGTCCGAACAGCAGTTCCAGGTGCATTACCAGCCGATTGTGGAGACCCGCAGCGGCCGGATTCACAAGGCGGAAGCCTTGCTGCGCTGGTTCCATCCCCAGCGCGGTCTGATCAACCCGGCGGAATTTATCCCGCAGGCGGAAGAATCCGGGCTGATCCACGAGATCGGAGCGTGGGTGTTTGCGCAGGCGGCACGGCAGGCGCGCGAATGGGCCTCGCGCTACAGCCTCGACTTCCAGATCAGCGTCAACGCCTCCCCGCTGCAAATCCAGTCCAAAATGAACCACAGCAAATGGCAGCCCCATCTGGAGTCCAACAAAACCCTCGGTCGCAACCTGTTGATCGAGATCACCGAAGGCGTATTGCTGGGCAACTCGGCCACCGTCAGGGCGGAACTGTCTGCCTACCGCGAGGCGGGTATCCAGCTCGCCATCGACGACTTTGGCACCGGCTACTCCGCCTTGTACTATCTGAAAAAACTGGATGTCGCTTACATCAAGCTCGACCAGTCGTTCATTCGCAATTTGGAGCACAACGAGAATGATACGGCGCTGGTGGAGGCCATCATCATGATGGCCCACAGACTGGGGCTGCAGGTGATTGCCGAAGGCGTGGAAACGCAAGCGCAGCTGGACATCATGACGGCGATGGGGTGCGACTTCACCCAGGGATTTCTGCATTCCCGCGCGATTCCCGCGCACGAGTTCGAACAGTTGCTACTCAACCACTATTTTTGACCGGCCGGCTCCAGCCGCAACACGCGGCGGGTGTGTCGGCGCACCGCGTCCAGTTCGCGCGGGTGCGTGTCGAGCTTGACCCCGAGGGCGGGAATCATCTCGTGCAGCACGCGCTGCCAGGCAGCCGATTTCATTTCCTGCGGGAACGCATGCCGCAACACTTCCAGCATGGCCGAGACCGCGGTGGAAGCACCCGGGGAGGCCCCGAGCAGGGTGGCCAGCGAACCGTCGCGGGTGGCGACGATCTCGGTGCCGAACTCCAGCCGCCCGCCGCGTTCGGCGCAGGATTTGATGATCTGCACGCGCTTGCCGGCGGGCGCGAGTTGCCAGTCCTTGCCGTCCGCATCGCGCATGAAACCGCGCAGGGCATCCACGCGGTCGTCGAATCCCTGCATGGCTTGCGCCGCGAGATAACGCATCAGGTCGAGATTGTCGCGCGCCACCGCCAGCATGGGCGCGAGGTTGCCCCCGCGCAGCGAAGCGACCAGATCGAAGCGCGACCCCTGCTTGAGGAATTTGGTGGTGATGCCGGCAAACGGCCCATACAGCAGCACCTTGTCGCCGCCGATCACGCGCAGGTCGAGGTGCGGCACCGACATCGGCGGTGCGCCGACCGGCGCCTTGCCATAGACCTTGCTGGCGTGGCGTTGGACCAGATGCGGCGCGCGCGACACCAGCCAGTGCCCGCTGACCGGGAATCCGCCATAGCCGCGCGCTTCTTCCACCCCGGCCTTTTGCAGCAGCGGCAGCGCCGCGCCGCCGGCGCCGATGAACACGAAGCGCGCCACCACGGTGCGCCGCGCGCCGGTGTGCGCATCCTCGATGCGCACGTGCCAGCCGTCGGCATGGCGTTTGATGCCGGTCACCGCATGCGACAGGTGAAGCTCGAAGGCGTCCGACTTTGCCGTGGCATGGATGAGCTTGCGGGTCAGTGCGCCGAAATCCACATCCGCGCCGTGCGCGACATAGGTGGCGGCGAGCTTTTCATGGCTGCCGCGCTGCGCCATCACCAGCGGCATCCAGTCGGACAGGCGCGCATGGCGGGTGCTGTATTCCATTTCCGCGAACAGCGGGTGTGCGGCGAGCGCCGCGTGGCGGCGGCGCAGAAAATCCACATCGTCCGCCCCGGCGACGAAACTCTGGTGCGCCACGCGGTTGATGAAACGGGCCGGATCGGCAATGTCGCCGCGCTCGACCAGGTGCGCCCAGAATTGCAACGACTGCTCGAAGTCGGCGTTGATCTTCAGCGCGCGCGCGATTTCGATCTCGCCGTTTTTCTTTTGCGGCGTGTAGTTCAGTTCGCAATAACCGGCATGGCCGGTGCCGGCGTTGTGCAGGGGATGGGAAGATTCCTGCGCCGTTTTCGACAACTGCTCCACCAGCATGATCGTGCGCGACGGATCGAGCAGCGCCAGCAACCTGCCCAGCGTGGCGCTCATCACACCCGCCCCCACCAGCAACACATCCACTTTCTTGTTCGACATTCTGTTCTCTCGATTGGGGTTTAACGGTTCATCTCGTCCAGTATCTTCTGCAAACGCTTCGCCGACACGATCACCGGCGTCTTCAGCTCCTGCGCGAACAGTGACACGCGCAACTCCTGCAACATCCAGCCGAAGTCCTCCAGCCGCTTGTCGCGCGCGCCCTGTTGCGCTTGCAGGCGGCGTTGCCATTGCTGCTGCAAGGGCAGCAACTGGGCCAGACTGGTGGCGTCGCGCGCCGGATTGCTGCGCAGCTTTTCCAGCCGCACGTTGATCGCCTTCAGGTAGCGCGGCAGGTGCTGCATGCGCTCGTAGGGGGTGCGGGCGATCCAGCCTTTGCCCAGCAGCCCTTCCAGTTGCTGGCGGATGTCCTGCGTGGCTTGTCCGTTCGACTTGAAGGCAGGCAAGATTTTTTGCAGCGTCTGATGTTCGGTGAGTACCGTACCGACCAGGCGCGCGATCTCCTGCCCCACCAGATTGAGGCGCGACTTGGCGTCCTTGCAGCGCGCGCTGAATGTCTTCTCGCCGTCTGGCAGCGGATCGTTCAGGCAGCAGCGGTCGAAGGTCACGGAAAGGATTTGCTCCTGCAAGTCCTGCTGGCTGCCGAAGGGCAGGAACAGCATCGCCATCTTCTGCAAGTCGGGCAGGTTCTTTTCCAGAAACTTCACCTGCTCCTTCAGCGCCAGCATGAACAGGCGGCGCAGGCCGGCACGGTGCACGGCTTGCGCTTCGTCTGCAGTATCGAAAGCCTGCAGCGTCACCGCATCGCCTTCGTCGTGCAGCGCGTTGAACACCGTCACTTGCTGACCGGCACGCGGCACTTGCGCGGTCGCGGCGAAGTCGCCGAAATCCCAGGTGGTGTGGCGCTGCAAGTCTTCCCTCACCCCAACCGCTCTCCCGGAGAGCGAGGGGCTAGATTCAGCGCACCGCCCTTGCTCCCTCTCCCCCCGGGAGAGGGCTGGGGTGAGGGAAAGTGTCGGCGCCCACTCGCCGCGCAGCTGCATGAAGTTGCGCCCCATGCCGAGTTGCCGCCCGTGTTCTTCAATGACGCGAAAGTTCATCAGCAGATGGGGCGGCAGTTGTTCCAAACGGAACGCGTCCAGCGGCACGTCCACCTGCTTCTGCTCGCGCAGGTAGCGCGCGATGGCTTGCAGCAGCGGGACATCGGAAGGCTTCACGTCCGCACAGAACGCGGCGGCAAACTCCGGCACCGGCACACAATGACGGCGCAGCTTCTGCGGCAGAGACTTCAGCAGTTGCGCCACCTTCTCCGCCAGGATGCCCGGCACCAGCCATTCGCAGCGCGCGGGCTGCACCTGATTGAGCAGCGCCTGCGGCACGGTCAGCGTGACGCCGTCGTCGTGCTTGCCCGGCGCGAAGTTGTAGGCCAGCGCGTAGCTGACATTGTTCATCTGCAACTGCGGCGGGAAGTGCTCGGTGGTGATGCCCGCCGCCTCGTGGCGCATCAGGTCGTCCTTCTTCAGGTACAGCAGCTTCGGCTGTTCGCGCTCCGCTTCCTTGCGCCATTTCTCGAAATCCGCAGCGTTGTGCAGACCGGGCGGAATGCGCGCATCGTAGAAGGCGAAGATCAATTCATCGTCCACCAGCACGTCGGGACGGCGCGCCTTGTGTTCCAGTGCCTCGATGTCGGCGATGAGTTTCTGGTTGTGCGCGAAGAATGGCGCCTGGGTGTTGAACTCGCCCTCCACCAGCGCGGTGCGGATGAACACCGCGCGCGCCTCTTCCGGATTCATCGGCCCGTAGTGCACGCGCTTCTTCGGGTTGATGAGCAGGCCGAACAGGGTGCTGCGCTCCCACGCCGCCACCTGCCCCGCCTTCTTCTCCCAGTGCGGATCGAAGTAGCTGCGCTTCATCAGGTGGTCGCCCACCTCCTCCAGCCATTGCGGTTCGATGCGCGCCACGCAGCGCGCATACAGGCGCGTGGTCTCCACCAGCTCTGCCGCCAGCACCCACTTCGCGCCCTTCTTCGCCAGCACCGAATTGGGCGCGATGAAAAATTTGGTCTCGCGCGCGCCGAGGTAGTGCGGCTCGTTCACCGCGCGCGTGCCGATGTTGCCGATCAGTCCGGTGAGCAGTGCCTTGTGAATCTGTTCGTAACTCGCGGGCTGCTCGTTAAGGCGCATGTTCATCTCCGCCATCTGTGCATGCAGTTGCTGGTGCAGCTCGTGCCATTCGCGCAGGCGCAGCGGCGACAGGAAGTGGTCGCGGCATTCGGTCGCCCACAGCTTGTTGCTCTTCTTGTGCTGCACGCCCTTCTTGAACCAGTCCCACAACTTGAGATAGGCCAGGAAATCCGAACGCTCGTCGTTGAAGCGCTGGTGCGCGGCATCGGCCGCCTCGCGTCGCTCCGCCGGGCGGTCGCGCGGGTCCTGCAAGGACAGGGCGCTGGCGATGATGACGATCTCGGTCAGGCAGTGGTATTGCTTGCCGGCGAGCAGCAGGCGCGCGATCTTGGGGTCGAGCGGAAGCTTTGCCAGTTGATGGCCGATGGGCGTCAGTGCTCGACTCCCTCTCCCTCCGGGGGAGGGCTGGGGCGGGGGAACACTCTCGGATATGGCCCCCAACTCTGTCAGCAACTGGTAGCCGTCGGCGATGGCGCGCGAACCGGGTGGCTCGATGAACGGGAATTCGGCCACATCTCCCAGACCGAGCGCGCTCATGCGCAGAATGACGGTGGCCAGTGACACGCGGAAAATCTCCGGGTCGGTGAACTCGGCACGCTGCGCGAACTCCTCCTCGTCATACAGCCGGATGCAGATGCCGCTCATCACGCGACCGCAACGGCCGGCGCGCTGGTTTGCCGCCGCGCGCGCGATCTTCTCGATGTGCAACTGTTCCACCTTCTGGCGGATGCTGTAGCGGTTGACGCGCGCCACGCCGGTGTCGATCACATAGCCGATGTTGGGCACGGTGAGCGAGGTCTCGGCAACGTTGGTGGCTAGCACCACGCGGCGCTGGTGGCCGACCTTGAACACGCGATCCTGTTCCGCCGTGGACAGGCGCGAGAACAGCGGCAGGATTTCGATGCCCTTGTGCTGATGCTTGCGCAAGGCTTCGGCCGTTTCGCGGATCTCGCGCTCGCCCGGCAGGAACACCAGCACATCGCCGCGCAAGCCGCCAATGGAAAGTTCATCCAGCGCTGAACAGATCGCCTGCGGCACATCCTGCATCTCGCCTTCCTCGTCTTTTTGCGGCGGGCGATAGCGTATCTCGACTGGATAGGTGCGGCCGGAGACTTGAATGACGGGAGCGAGTTGCGATGCATTGTTCTCAACAGCGCGTTCCCTCACCCCACCCCTCTCCCCGGGGGAGAGGGAGCCAGAGCCCCGCTGCGTCACTAGCCCCTCGCCCTTCGGGAGAGGGGTTGGGGTGAGGGCAGCCTCACTTAACCAGTCGAATATTTTCTGGAGTACGCCTTCTGTATTTTTCAGCACGTCATGATTCCAGAAGCGCAGCACTGTGATGCCTTGTGCATTCAGCCAGACACTGCGTTTCTCATCATGTTGTGACTGCTTATCCTCTGCATGCTGTCCACCATCTAGCTCGACTGCAAGCTTAGCTTCATGGCAATAAAAATCCAGGATGTATGCGCCCAATGGATGCTGCCTGCGGAATTTTGCATCCAGCAATTGACGATCCCTGAGCAGCTTCCATAACAGCTGCTCGGCATCAGTCGCATTCTTGCGCAGGAGTCGAGCATGGGTGAGCAACGTTTCCGGTAGTGCGGCATGAAACTCAAGCTTCTCCCCCTCCTTGGCCCTCCCCCTTTGGGAGAGGGGACTGGTGTCGAAGTGTTTTGCAAACCGCTCCGCGTCCAGCGTGGCCGAGGTGATGATGAGCTTCAGGTCGGGACGTCGGGGCAGCAGTTGTTTGAAATAGCCAAGCAGGAAATCGATGTTCAACGAGCGTTCGTGCGCTTCGTCGATGATCAGCGTGTCGTACTGTTTCAGCAGCGGGTCGCTGTGGATCTCGGCCAGCAGGATGCCATCGGTCATCAGCTTGATGGCGGAATCGGGCGACACCTTGTCGTTGAAGCGCACCTTGTAGCCGACCAGCCCGCCCAGCTCCGACTTCAATTCCTGCGCGATGCGCGCGGCCACCGAACGCGCGGCGACACGGCGCGGTTGCGTGTGGCCGATCACGCCTTTGACCCCGCGCCCGATGGAGAGGCATATCTTTGGCAGTTGCGTGGTCTTGCCGGAGCCAGTCTCGCCACAGACAATCACGACCTGATTTTTTTCGAGCGCCTCTGCCAGTTCATCACGGCGCGCGACCACCGGCAGATCAGCGGGATACTCGATGGGCTGCGCGGCGGTGATACGGGCGAGACGACGCTCGGCCAGACCGGACAGCTTCATGGGGTGCCTGCTGCCGGTTTGGGTTGCCACGGATGCGCGCGCCGCCACTGCCAGGGCGGCGTCGGTTCGGCATCCGCCCACAGGCCGCGGCGCGCCTGTTGCGCTTCCTGTTGCAGGGCGAGGTATGTCTGATCCGCATGATGGTGCGAATATTCCCACGCCATGCCGCGCCGCACCTGTTCCTGGTTGATGTTGCGACCGTCCACATACAGCGTGGCGAGGAGCCGCTTATATTGGTCGACGGCCTGCGTCTCAAGCCGCACATCGCGCTTGCACACGAGTTCGCACAAAGAGCGGCGCGAACGCCTGCCGTAGGGCTGGGTCTTTTCCGGCGCATCGATGGCAAGCAGTCGCGCCTTGATTTTCTGTTGATCGCGCAACACCAGCACGGTGTCGCCGTCCAGCACCGCGATCACTTTGGCATCGAAGGTTTCCGCCTGGGCACTGAACACCAGGCAGAATAACAGGCCGCACCACCTCTTCATGCCAGTACGGTCTTGAGAATGGCCAGACAGAGCAAGGCATACCCCGCCGCGAGCAGATCGTCGAACATCACGCCGAGCCCGCCATGCCAGTGCTGGTCGAAATGGCGGATCGGCGGCGGCTTGACGATGTCGAAGAAACGGAACAGCAGGAATGCCAGCAGTTGCCAGGCCGGCTCGTTCGGCGTGAAGAACAGCACGAGGAGAAAAGCCACCACTTCGTCCCACACGATGCCGCCGTAATCCGCCACGCCCAGCGCACGGCCGGTGATGTCGCACACCCATACGCCGATGGCGAACGCCCAGATCAGCACCAGAAGGAACAGCATGTCGGACAGGCGCGGCGCCAGGTACCAGTAGAACGGGAAAGCGACCAGCGTGCCGAAGGTGCCGGGTGCCTTGCGCGCCAGCCCGCTGCCGAAACCAAACGACAGCAGATGCGCCGGATGGCTGAACAGGAAGCGCCAGCCGGGTTGCACCTTCAGTTCGTCATGCGAAGTGGTCATAGCCCGCCTTTTCGATTTTCATTTCCATGCCCGCCGCATCGCGCACGACACAGCCGCGCCCCGCCCTGATTTTGCCGATGCGGGTCAGGTTCAGATCGAGTTGCGCGGCCAATGCCGTGAGCGTATCGCGCGCCGCCGCAGGCGCGGTAAAACACAGTTCGTAATCGTCGCCGCCGCCCAGCGCGCACTGTTGCGCCCGTTCTGCTTCCACCCCCGTCTCGACGCAGGGCAAGGCCGCGATTTCCAGTTCTGCGCCAACCGCCGACCGTTGCAGGATATGCCCCAGATCGGCATACAGGCCGTCGGAAATGTCGATCGCGCTGCGGGCGATGCCGCGCAGGGCCAGACCCAGCGCGATGCGCGGCATCGGCTGATGCAGCGCCTGCAGGCAGTCTTCCCGCACCTGATCGTAGAGCCGGAGCCTGCCCTGCAGATGCGCCAGGCCCAGCGCGGCGCGACCGAGCGTGCCTGATACCCAGATGTCGTCATCCGGCTGTGCGCCGTCGCGGCGCAGGGCGCGTCCGGCCGGCACTTCGCCCATGATCGTGACGCACAAATTGAGCGGCCCGCGCGTGGTGTCGCCGCCCACCAGTTCCACCCCGTGCGCGTCGGCCAGCGCAAAAAAGCCGTCGCTGAAACGCTGCAACCACGGCCCGTCCGCCTGTGGCAGCGCGAGCGACAGGGTCGCCCAGCGCGGGACGGCACCCATCGCCGCCATGTCAGACAGATTCACCGCCAGCGTCTTGTGTCCGAGCAGGAACGGATCGGCATCCGCCAGGAAGTGGGTGCCGCATACCAGCATGTCGCTGGAGACCGCCAGCTCCTTGCCCGCACCAACGGCGACCAGCGCCGCATCGTCGCCCACTCCCAATGCCGCACTCGGTGCGGGACGGGTGAAGTAACGCTCGATGAGATCGAATTCGGACATGGAGTTTGCTCTACAAAAAACAGCCACGGATAGACACCGATGTTCACGGATAAAACCGGAATTTCCCATTCGTTGTGTCGTGCGGAAGCCCGATAAATCGAACTCCCGCCAACTAACGGATCAGGCGGGATAAAACTGCTGTGTTATCCGCGTTCTTCCATGGCTGCAATTATTTTGACTTAACTTCAGCCGCGCGCACTTGCGCCGCCAGCTTGTCCAGCACGCCGTTGACGAACTTGTGCCCGTCGCTGCCGCCGAAGGTCTTGGCCAGTTCCACGGCCTCGTTGATGACCACGCGGTAGGGCACTTCCGGCTGGTGCACCAGCTCGTAGGTGCCGAGCAGCAGCACGGAAAATTCGACCGGGCTCAATTCGTCCAGCGCGCGATCCAGATGCGGCGCGATCAGCGCGCCCAGCGCTTCCTGTTGCGCGATGACGCCGCGCAGCAACTGCTGGTACAGCGCGCTGTCGTAGCGGCCCAGGCTCTTGTCGTCGCCGGTGCTGCGGCCGATCTGCGTCGCGCTGCTGCCGGACAGGCGCCACTCGTAGAGTCCCTGCAGGGCCAGTTCGCGCGCGCGGTGGCGCGGGCTGACGGCGCTTTTCTTCGCTTCCGTCATGCCAGTTCCCGCGCCAGATTGACCATCTCGATGGCGACCACCGCCGCTTCCGCGCCCTTGACGCTCATGCGCGCTTCGGCCTGTTGGTCGGTGTCGGTGGTGAGGATGGCGTTGGCGATGGGGATGCCGGTCGCCAGTTGCACTTCGCCCACGCCGCGCGCGGACTCGTTGGACACGATCTCGAAGTGGTAGGTGTCGCCGCGGATCACCGCGCCCAGTGCGATCAGCGCGTCGTAATCGTGGCTCTCCGCCATTGCCCACAGCGCCAGCGGAATCTCCAGCGCGCCGGGCACGGTGGCCAGCACGATGTCGTCATCCGCCACGCCGCTCTTGAGCAGTTGCGCATGGCAGGCGGCAAGCAATCCTGCGCACACGGCCGGGTTGAAGCGGCTCTGCACGATACCGATGCGCATGCCGCTGCCGTTCAGGTTCTGTTCGATCTCTCTCATTTTTTATCCTCAGTATTCAAAATCATCGCGGTGCGATCCGGTCGCCCCCTCTCCCCTGGGGAGGGGGCAGCGCACCAGCCGAACGACGGGACACCGTTCATTCATGCGTTTTGGCAGAACAATAACCCACGATCTCCAGCCCGAAGCCGGCCATGCTCGGCATCTTGCGCGGCGTTCCGATCAGGCACATCTTGCCGACGCCGACATCGCGCAGGATTTGCGCGCCGATGCCGTAACTTTTCGAATCCCACTTGTGCGGGGCGTGCGTGGCGGCCTGCTCCAGCGCGCGCGCGCGCAGGT
The DNA here is from genome assembly GCF_045866295.1 of Ferrigenium sp. UT5. Taxonomy (NCBI): domain Bacteria; kingdom Pseudomonadati; phylum Pseudomonadota; class Betaproteobacteria; order Nitrosomonadales; family Gallionellaceae; genus Ferrigenium; species Ferrigenium sp. UT5. The sequence goes on along the minus strand of NZ_BAAFRY010000018.1, from coordinate 9,520 downwards.
TGGCGGAAGTCTCGTCCTGGTGCATCAACACCAGCACGCCGCACGAAGCCGCGCCGATCTGGCGCAGGGCGTCATGCACGCTGACGCTCCCGCTGTAGCTGCTGTGCTCCATGAAATCCATCACGGATACCGGTTCGTGCACGCGCACCAGCGTCTCGAACTGCGGGTCGATCTCGCCGCGCACCAGCGCCAGATGGGTGCGCTGCGTGCTCCGGTCGGCATACACGAACAATTCGAATTCACCGTAGGCGGTCTGAATGCTGCGATGCCCGACGCGCTCGACCAGCGTCTCGTTATGGGAGCGGTATTCGATCAGGTCGGAGATGGTGCCGATCTTGAGGCCATGCTGCTGCGCAAACGGGATCAGGTCGGGCATGCGCGCCATCTCGCCGTCCTCTTTCAATATCTCGCAGATCACCGCGGCGGGGGTTAGTCCGGCCAGTTGTGCCAGATCGCAGCCGGCTTCGGTATGCCCGGCGCGCACCAGCACGCCGCCCTCGCGCGCCATCAGCGGGAAGATGTGGCCGGGTTGCACGATGTCTTGCGGCCTCGCATCCTTGTTCGCGGCGGCGAGGATGGTGCGAGCGCGGTCGGCCGCGGAGATGCCGGTGGTGACACCGCTGGCTGCCTCGATGCTCAAGGTGAAATTGGTGGCCAACGGCAGACCGTTCTCGCGCACCATCAACGGCAGGTCGAGTTGTTTGCAATGCGGTTGCGTCAGCGTCAGACAGATCAGGCCGCGACCGTGCCTCGCCATGAAGTTGACCATTTCCGGCGTGGCGAATTCGGCCGCGAACACCAGGTCGCCCTCGTTCTCGCGATCCTCCTCGTCCACCAGCACGACCATGCGCCCGGCGCGTATCTCTTCGATGATCTCGTGGATCGGTGCTACGTCTGTCATGTGTTCTGTTCTTTCTCTGCCTGCATCATGCGTTCCACATAGCGCGCGATCAGATCGATCTCCAGATTCACGCGCGCTCCTTTTTTAAGTTCATCCAATGTCGTCACTTCCAGCGTATGCGGGATCAGGTTCACCTCGAACTCGTCTCCGACCACATGATTCACCGTCAGGCTCACGCCGTTGAGGGTGATGGAGCCTTTCACGGCGATGTATTTGGCGAGCGCCTGCGGCGCCTTCACCACCAGACGCCAGCTTTCTCCGATGTCGTTGAACGCCACCACCTCGCCCACGCCGTCCACATGGCCGCTGACCAGATGGCCGCCGATGCGGTCGGACAGACGCATCGCTTTTTCCAGGTTCACGTGCGCGCCCTGCCTGTCCAGACCGGTCGTGCAATCCAGCGTCTCGCGCGAGACATCGACCGTGAAATCGTTGCCGTCAACCGCGATCACCGTCAGGCACACGCCGTTCACCGCGATGCTGTCGCCCAGCTTCACATCGTCCATCCCCAGCATTTCGGTCGCCACGGTCAGGCGCAAGCCCCCCGCACGATCCTGCACGGATTTAATCAGACCGGCATCGGCAATGATTCCACTAAACATGTTTTACTTTCGCTGTAATTCGCAGGTCCTGCCCCACATGACGCACCTCTTGCCAAACCAGCTCCACCCGCTGCTCCAGTTGCGTCAGCACGCCCAGGTTTGCCATGCCGCGCGCCGCATCGCCCAGCAGTTGCGGGGCCAGATACAGCAGCACTTCATCCACCAGACCGGCCTGCAGCAGCGCGCCGTTCAGCGTCCTGCCCGCCTCCAACAGCACCTCGTTGATCCCGCGCCGCGCCAGTTCGCGCAGCACGCCGGGCAGATCGACCTGCCCGGCCGCATCGGCCAGCCGCAGCACTTCCGCGCCCTGTCGTTCCAGTGTTGCCTGTCTGGCCGCATCCTGCGATGCGGTACAGACCAGCACCTTGCCGCTTTGCAGCATGCGCGCCGAAGGCGGCATGCGCAGCGCACTGTCCAGCACCACGCGCAGCGGTTGCCGCCCGGTTGCGATGCGCACATTCAGTTGCGGATCATCCGCCAGTACCGTGCCGATGCCGGTCAGTACCGCGCAGGAACGCGCGCGCCAGTGTTGCACGTCCTGCCGCGCCGCCGCGCCGGTGATCCATTGGCTCGTTCCATTCTCCAGCGCGGTGCGCCCGTCCAGGCTGGCGGCGATCTTGCTGCGCACGAAAGGCATTCCGCGCGTCATGCGCGAGACGAAGCCGATGTTCAGTTCGCGCGCCGCCGCTTCCATCAACCCGCATTCGACCGTGATACCGGCGGCACGCAAATTGTCCATGCCGCGCCCGGCCACTTGCGGATTGGGGTCCTGCATCGCGCACACCACGCGCGCCACGCCGGCTGCGATCAGCGCATCGGCGCAGGGCGGCGTGCGCCCGTGATGGCTGCACGGTTCCAGCGTCACATATGCCGTCGCGCCGCGCGCTGCATGGCCGGCGGTGCGCAAGGCATGCACCTCGGCATGCGGCTCACCGGCTCGAACGTGCCAGCCTTCGCCGACGATCTCGTCGCCCTCGACCAGCACGCAGCCGACGCGCGGATTGGGCGAAGTCGTGTTTAGGCCGTGCGCCGCCAGTCGCAGCGCCCGCGCCATCCAGCGGCTGTCGGCGGCGTCTGCCATCAGTCCGTCTTGCGCCGGCGGGCCGAGGGCTTGCGCACCGCGTCCACGGCATCGGTGAAATCGTCCACGTCCTGAAAACTTTTATACACCGAGGCGAAGCGGATATAGGCGACCTTGTCCAGCTTCAGCAATTCCTTCATCACCAGCTCGCCGATCTGGCGCGAACCGATCTCGCGCTCGCCGAACGCGAACACTTTCTGCGTGACATGATCGATGGCCGCATCCACCATCTCGGTGGATACCGGGCGTTTGTGCAGCGCCCGCTTGAAACTGGTGCGCAACTTGTCCGGGTCGAACTCGCTGCGCATGCCGTTCTGCTTCACCACCTGCGGCATGCGCAGCTCCACGATCTCGTAGGTGGTGAAACGTTTGTCGCACGAAACGCAGCGGCGGCGGCGGCGGATGCTGTCGCCCTCGTCGCTCTCGCGCGTGTCCACCACTTGCGTGACGGGATGTTTGCAGAACGGACACTTCATGGGATCTTGGAATCAGGATTCGGGCGCTGGAAAGGATTATCCCCGGTTCCCGATTCCTGGTTCCTAGCCATACACCGGGAACCGGGTGGTCAGCTTCTTCACTTCGCCGGCCACGCGCGCAATCACGGCCTCGTCGTTCGGCGCGTCCAGCACGTCGGCCACCAGATGCGCCAGTTGCTCCGCCTCCAGTTCCTTGAACCCGCGCGTGGTCATCGCCGGACTGCCGATGCGGATGCCGGAGGTGACGAAGGGTTTCTGCGGATCGTTGGGAATGGCGTTCTTGTTGACCGTGATGTGGGCGCGACCCAGCGCCGCTTCGGCGTCCTTGCCGGTGATGTGCTTGGCCTGCAGATCGACGAGGAACACATGGCTGTCGGTGCGCCCGGAAACGATCCGCAACCCGCGTTCGGTCAGCACTTTGGCCATCACGCGCGCGTTGTCCACCACCTGTTTCTGATAGACCTTGAACTCCTTGCTCGCCGCTTCCTTGAACGCCACGGCCTTGGCCGCGATGACGTGCATCAGCGGGCCGCCCTGGATGCCGGGAAAGATCGCCGAATTCAGCGCTTTCTCGTGCTCCGCCTTGGCCATGATGATGCCGCCGCGCGGGCCGCGCAGGGTCTTGTGGGTGGTGGTGGTGACGAAGTCGGCGATGCCGACCGGGCTCGGATAGACGCCCGCCGCCACCAGCCCGGCGTAGTGCGCCATGTCCACAAAAAGATAGGCGCCGACGCTGTCGGCGATCTCGCGGAAGCGTTTCCAGTCGATCACCAGCGAATAGGCCGAAGCGCCGGCCACGATCATCTTCGGCTTGTGTTCGTTCGCCAGTTTCTGCACCTGGTCGTAATCGATCTCTTCCTGGTCGTTCAGACCGTACTGCACCGCGTGGTACAGCTTGCCACTGATATTCACCGAGGCGCCGTGGGTCAAATGGCCGCCGTGCGCCAGGCTCATGCCGAGAATGGTATCACCGGGTTTCAGGACGGAAACATAAACCCCCTGGTTGGCCTGCGAACCGGAGTGCGGCTGCACGTTGACATACTCCGCGCCAAACAGTGCCTTGGCGCGATCGATCGCGAGCTGTTCCGCGACATCCACGAATTCGCAGCCGCCGTAGTAGCGCTTGCCGGGATACCCCTCGGCATACTTGTTGGTGAGCTGGCTGCCCTGCGCTTCCATCACCGCCGGGCTGGTGTAGTTTTCCGAGGCGATCAGCTCGATATGATCTTCCTGACGGGCGTTTTCTTTTTGAATCGCATCCCACAGATCGGGATCGACGACGGCGAGGGTATTTTTACGCGAGAACATGACAAGCCTTCCAAATTAAGGGGGAAACGGAAAAGGGCGCGCATTTTATCATGGAACGAACCCCTCAACTCCGGGCAAGAAATGGGCGATAACCCAACCTTCACAGTGCTATTGGCGATCGGACAGCGCGTGCTGTTTGATGAACGTGTCGACCGCATTTATGCGCGCTTTGCGCACTTGGTCTGCGATGAGGCTTTTGTCGGCGCAGGCACGGGCGATGTCGCCTGCGTTCACGGCTTGCGCGGCGCGGGCGCATTCCAGCATGTAGCGGGATTGCGGGTAAGCGTCGTTCTCGTGGCCGGTACGGCCATGGGCATCGGATTCGCAGGTTTGCAAAATCAAGCCGAAGCGTTCCGGTTTGCGCCACAGGTCACAGTGGTCGAATAGCTTGACGAGGGTGTCGGCGCGCAGTTCGCGCACCTTGTGTACGTGACTGTGGTATTGCGCCACCAGCAAGGCGAGGTCGCGGCACTCGCCAGGCACGCGCAGGCGCGCACACAGTTTTTTCAGCAGATCGACACTGCGCTGCTCGTGGCCGATATGGCGCGGCAGGGTGTCTTGCGGCGTGGCGGCCTTGCCGAGGTCATGGCCGAGAGCGGCAAAGCGCACTTCGAGCGATCGCTCCAGTTTCGCGGTATCGTCCAGCACCATCATCACGTGCACGCCGCAGTCGATTTCGGGATGGTAGTGCGCCGGTTGCGGCACGCCGAACAGACCGTCCACTTCCGGCAATATTTTTTTCAGCGCGCCGCATTCGCGCAGGGTGAGAAAGAAACGCGAGGGCTGTTGCTCCATCAGGCCTCGCGCCAGTTCCTGCCACACGCGCTCGGCCACCAGCGCATCCACTTCGCCGTTGTCCACCATCTTGCGCATCAGCGCCAGCGTCTCCGGCGCGAAGCTGAAGCCGAAGCGCGCGGCGAAGCGCGCACCGCGCAGGATACGCACGGGGTCTTCGGCGAAGGCTTCGCTCACATGGCGCAACACGCCCGCTTTCAGATCGGCCTGGCCGCCGTAGGGGTCGATCAGGTTCCCGTCGGCGTCCTCGGCGATGGCGTTGACGGTGAAGTCGCGGCGCAGCAAGTCCTGCTCCAGCGAGACGTCGGGTGAAGCGTAGATGTTGAAACCCTTGTAGCCGGCGGCGGTTTTGCGCTCGGTGCGCGCCAGCGCGTATTCCTCATGCGTTTCAGGATGCAGAAACACCGGGAAGTCGCTGCCGACCGGCTTGAAACCGCGCGCCGCCATCGCTTCCGGCGTGCTGCCCACCACCACCCAGTCGTGGTCCTGCACCGGCAGTCCGAGCAGGCGGTCGCGCACCGCGCCGCCGACGCAATAGATTTTCAGGCCACTATCTTTCATCGGCGGCAACATCGGGCGTTTTGCTGTCGATCACCCCCAGTCGCTGCTTGAGCGATTCCGACCGTTGCCCGAACAGCTTTGCGTAATAGAGCGTGTTGCTCATCACTTTCCGCACATAGTCGCGGGTCTCGTCGAAAGGAATGGTCTCGATGTAAATCGCGCCTTCCAGGGGCCGGCTGGCGCGCCATTTGCGCGCGCGCGTCGGGCCCGCGTTGTAGGCTGCGGAGGCCAGCACCGGGCTGTCGTCGAAGCGGCTGTACACATTTTTCATGTAATAGGTGCCCAGGCGCAGGTTCATGTCGAGCTGGTGGATCATGCCCTTGCGATAGCCTTTCAGGCCGAGACGCCGCGCAGCCCAGCGTGCCGTTTCCGGCATCACCTGCATCAATCCGGCAGCACCGTCTTCTGATTTCGCATGGGTCGCAAAGCGGCTTTCCTGCCGCATCAGGCCATACACCCAGGCCTCTTCCAGCGCGTGTTCCTGCAACGGCGATTGCAATGCCTCGCGGTAGGGCGCGGGATATCGCAGATTGAAATCATGCAGCTCGACCGTGCGCATGGCGGCATTGATCGAGCGGTCATACATTTCGTTGCGTTGGGCGACCGCGGCGGCGGCCAGCAGTTCGCGATCGTCCAGCCCGCGCAGCGCCCAGTCCCATTCTTTCGCCGCCTCCACGCGCAGCCCCAGCCGATAAAGCAAAATGGTGCGTTGCACCTCCGGTCGTGCCTGCATCGCTGCCACCGCCTGCTCTGTGGGCTCGTATTTCACCTCTGCCATGCCAGAGTCCGGCGCTATGCCCAGTTCGTCCGCCGCCAACTGGCCGTAATAGTGATACTCATGGCTGAGCGAAGCGAACAGCGCCTGCGCTTCGGCGGCCAGTCCCAGCGCCTGGAACGCGCGCGCCTTCCAGTAGCGCCACGCCGCTTCATTCTGCTGCTGCGGCGACATCGCCTCGATGCCGATCCGCACTTCGGGCCAGTTTTCCACGCGCAAGGCGGCACGCACCCGCCACGCCAACTGCTTTTCGTTCAGTTCGGCATCGCCGGCCGCCTCATACCAGCCCAACGCCCGCTCGTCATGCTCCAGCGCTGCCGCATAACCGAGCAGGGCAAACGCATACTGGCGCTCGCCTGGCGTGAACTCTGCAACGATGTGTTGCCATTCGGCATGCGCCAGATTGACCGAGCGCCGCGCCAATCGTTGCAGGGCAAACAGCGCCACCGCACGACGGCCATCGCCGGCAGACACAAACGAAGTCTTGTGCAAGTATTGTTGCGGATTGCGTGCCGCCGCATCCAGCTCGGCAACCGGCCAGCGTTGGGCTGCAGTCAGGTAACGATTCAGCTTTTTTGCCTGAGTCAACTTGCCCGCCTCAAGCATTGACCGCATGCGCTGCTGGACATTGTCTGGTGTGATGAATCCGCGCTGCATGGCCGCCTCGAACAGCGGCAGACAATTTTCGGCCTGCGCGACATCCGTAAACCACAATGCACGCGCGCCGAGCAGCGCCTGGTCTTCATCTTCCCGGCGCTGCCACTGCAAGGCATGACAGGTCAGCTCCGCATCCGTCTCGACCAGATTGGGATACTCCGAGGCAAACTCAGCCCAGCGTTGCTGTTTGGCCATCCGCTTCAACCATTCGCCCCGGAATTGATCGATGACCGGCGTGTCTTCCTCACGCGCGAAAAATGCGCGGATGAGTGTGCTGTCGGGATCGTCCCAACGCAGGCGCAAACGGTAATACGTCACATAAGGCTCGAATGGAGAATCCTGCAAACGCTGCGCAATCACGCTCAATTTATCCTCTTGCGCATTGACGAATGCGGCGCGTGCGGCCATGAAATCCTCCGCCTCGCCCGCCCAGGCCAGCATCGGCAACAACAGCAGCAGAAATTTGAGCAACGGCATGAGGGACATGGAGGAATGTGCTTCGTTGAAGCATAGCACACGGCAAAATTGGTTCGACCGACGCGGTGGCCACCTGCCAGTTTTGAAAATACCCGCCAGGCCGCTCCCGGCGCAGCATCTAAAAAGATTCCCGAGCCTGTAAGATGCCCTGAACTGGCACGACCAAGGCCTGCATCCGCCATTTCGGCCATGCCACTCAACCAAGGAGAAACACCATGAATTTCAATCAGATCGCCAAAACCCTGCTGTCTTCCGGCGCTTTGGCCGCCGCAATGAGCGGTGCCGCCATGGCAGCTCCTTGTGGCGCCAATCCTTGTGCCGCCCGTTCGCACAAGAGCGCCACCACCAATCCCTGCGCCGGTAAAAATCCGTGCGAGGGGAAAAACCCCTGTATGGCCAAGCATCCGTGCGGCGCCAAGCAAAAGAAAAATAAGTCAAATCCGTGTGCCGCCAAGAACCCCTGCGCCGGGAAGAATCCCTGCGCCATGAAGAATCCCTGCGCCATGAAAAACCCCTGCGCCGGAAAGAAGTGGTAAGGACAGCCTCCGTCGCCGCCACCGGTTCTGCAACGGAGCCGGTGGCGGTTCCGCCCTTTGAAAATCTTTCGTTGCTCCAGTTGCAAACCATGCAACAGGCGGGGCGGGAAATTCTTGAAATTTACCGTATCCTCAAAAAAGCCGGTCTGAATCCGGTCGGCGAAGTTCTGCGCGACACCCTGAACAGGGGCGAAACATTCTACGAATTCAATCACTATCCCAATGACGATGTGTATGACGAAGATAGTCACGCACAGTATTACTACCACGCCCATCGCGGCGAGGTGGGCGAGCATGGGCATTTCCATTGTTTCCTGCGCCCCCAGGGAATGCCGCAAGGTTTAAAACCCATCGACTATCCAGCCACCGACCCGTGGCCACAAGGCGATGAAGCGCTATCACATCTGGTCGCCATCGCCATGGATCGTTTCGGTTATCCCACCGGCCTATTCACGACCAATCGCTGGGTCACCGCCGAGGCGTGGTATCCCGCCGATCAGGTGATCCAGATGCTGGATGGCTTCGTCATCGACCATGCATTCCCATCGTGGCCGGTGAATCGCTGGATTAGCGCGATGTTCGTGCTCTTTCGCCCGCATATCGAGGCATTGCTCAAACAGCGCGATACAACCGTCTGGGCATGGGCGGCGGCACATCCCGGCGAGGATGTCTTTGAAGATCGGCAATTGGACATCACCAGTCAGCTCGAGGTATCGGTGGAAGATACCTTGGATCAAATTGAGCGGGAGCTGCGCGCGCGACCCATACGGTAGCGTACTGAGTCCGCCAACGCAGAAAAACGCCAGGCCATGAGACAACCGCGGACGGTTCCGTATTCCCGCCCTCAATGACTGGTGCCGACGATGGCTTGAAAATAATGGGGACACAGCGTCAACGATCCTCGTCTTAAGGCGCGACCGTGGCCCCTGCCAGCCCGTCCAGCGCCTTGCGCAGATTGCCGACCACGGCGCACTGCCCTGCTTCATGGCGCGTTGCCAGATATTCCGGGTCGTTGTACCCCAGCCATACCTGTCCGGATGAATCTTCCCACACCAGCACTTTCAGCGGCAGGTCGATGCCCACGGTCTGCGCGCATTCCATGAAGGGTGTGCCGCCTTGCGGGTTACCGAAAACAATCACCTGGGTAGGACGCAATGTTTTGCCGATTTTGGCCGCGCCTGCCGCATGATCGATGCGCGCGAACACATGGAGGCCGCGTTGTTTAGCCAAGGCTTCGAATCAGTAGTGTCCGGTTAAAAGTCGAACAAATTTAGCTGGTTAGAAAAGTCCGTCTGTTCTAAGAGTTGTCCACCGCCCGCGAAAGCCTGATCTAGTGTGGTTTTCTCAAAGA
>NZ_BAAFRY010000017.1:0-61199 GCF_045866295.1 Ferrigenium sp. UT5 | reverse complement strand
CTTTGAGAAAACCCCACTAGATCAGGCTTTCGCGGGCGGTGGACAACTCTTAGAACAGACGGACTTTTCTAACCAGCTAAATTTGTTCGACTTTTAACCGGACACTACTGACCGGTTTTGTAAAATCAGGCTTACGCAAGTGTATTTGCGCTGACTTGGTAGTACATTAAAGAGGACCGGCATGTTCCATGTTGGTCCTCTTTTTATCTCTTGCACAGGAATGGAGTTGGCTTGATGAATATCATAGAAATGCCGGATGAAGAGATACTGGCAATCGCAAATCCCATGTGGGCGGATCTGGTCAAATACTCGAACGAAGGCAACTACGGCGCGTTCACGCGCCAATTTTCGAGCTCGTTCATTGCGGGCGCCAATGAAGTCGAGATGGGCAAGCAGTTCGCGCGCAGCGAACTGGCGAAGGCCCTGTCACCGGACTATGAGTATCTCGGCATCATCCGGCGCGGCGAATACGTCACCGTGCTTTACAAACAGCGCAGTACGAAGAAACCCGGTGAATGGCTGGGGAGGCTTGTGCTGGGCTATGAAAAAGACAAGGTGCGAATCTTTGGCGCCACCATTTTTTAAAACACGGCCATAAATATCAAACATGTCGGATACGATTGCAGACGAAAAATTCGTCGAACTGAATTACAAGGTCATCGACAACAAGACCGGCGATGTGCTGGTCACCGTGGACTATCCGATCGGCTATGTGCACGGCGTGAACGACGTGATGTCGGAAGAAGTGACGCGCGAGCTGTATGGCAAGAAGGTCGGCGACATCATCGATGTGCCGATCGACACAACCAAGCTTTACGGCGAGCGCGACGAATCGCTGGTATTCACCGACCGCATCGAGAATGTGCCGGAGGAATACCGCGAGCTCGGCATGACCATCACGATGGAAAACGATAAGGGTGAGCCCCGCGACTTTATCGTCACCCGCTTCGATGACAAGACCCTGACCATCGACGGCAACAACCCGCTGTGCGGGCGTGATGTCACGTTCATGCTGGAAGTGCTCTCCATCCGCGATGCGACCGAGGAAGAGATCGAACTGGGCGGCGCGGTCGGTGCCGATCCCGAGCTGAACGAGATACTGGAACGGGCACAATGAAGCGCTCTACCCTGTACCTCCTCTACCCAGCGAACAAGGCACTGGAACGCGCCATTGCGGATGGACTCTGTGTGCTGAATGAACAGGATGCCGCAGCGGCCATGCCGGATACGCAGGTCGCGGTTGCGGACAACTTCCGCTATACGCGCGGCAATTATGAGCAGCAGCGCTACAGCGCCCGCGTCTTCGAGCGCCTGCGCGAAGCGCTGGAAGCATCGCTGGCCGCGTCCCCAAGCGCGGAGACACAGAACAATCTCGGCAACATCCTTGCTGCACTGGGCCAGCAGCGCCGCGATGCGGCCTTGTTCGAGCAGGCCGTCCGGTGTTTCAACTCGGCACTGGAAGCATACAGTCAGGAAGATTCGCCGCAGGCATGGGCGACCGCGCAATATAACCTGGGCACGGCCAATCAGGCACTGGGCCGCTTGCTTGAGACAACCAGCCCGCTGAAGCTCGCGGTGGATGCCTATACCAACGCCTTGCTGGTCTGGACGCGGGAAGCGCATCCCGAAGAGTGGATGCAGACCATGCATCAACTCGGCGCAACCTTCTACACCTACGGCATCCAGCTCAAAGGCAACCGCCAACTGCAAAAGTCCGTGGTCGCCTACAAGAATGCGCTGGCCGTGCTCAACGCAGACGACCACGCACTGGAATTGACCGCCACCCATAACAACCGGGGCGTCACGTTGCATCATCTCGGCGAGGCGGAAGAGAATCCTGCTCGCCTGAAAGAAGCGATCAATTCCTACGAATTGGCATTGACGGTCAGCATGGAGCAGCAACTGCCCATCCATGTGTCCGTCCTCTGTCGCGTGAACAAGGCAACCGCGCAGAACATGCTGGCGCAAATGAGCAACGACACTGCACTGGCCGAAGCGGTCGCGGACGAGTTCGAGGTAATCATCGAATGCTTCGCGCACGCGCTGCAGCCGCTGTGCTTGAGGCATTGTCAGGAACAGATGAAGCTGGCGCGGACCGCGTCAAGCAGTCAGGTCGCGGGGTAAAGAATGGATCAGACCCGCCCGGAAAGTTTGTTTTCGACCTCGATGAACGCGCCCGTATCCGCCAGGAAGCGGATGGTGCGCGCGCCGAAACCGACTTCCGGACTGGTTTCGCCTTTGTCGATGGCCAAGGTTAGCGCCACGCCCAGGCGCGGAGATAGATTGTGGCTCTTGCAGACTTCCACGATTTTTGCCTTGAGCGGTTCCAGTTGCTTGACGAGACCATCCGTCAAGGCGAACACGTCGATCTCTCCGGTCAGTGTTTCCGAGGATAACTCCCAGGAACTGATGACGGGTTTGTCCAGCCCGCTGTATGCGCCCGCCGCATTGACCGTGGTGGGTTCGATGCCGAGCAGACGCGTGATGTCGTCGGGGTTGAAATGGTAACCAAGCAATGCAAAGTAAGCCCGTCCTTTGTTCGCTGCCACGATGTTTCCCTCGTCGATGATTTCCTTCGTGCGAGTATAACCTACAGAAAGAGGTGCGCTGTTGTCGACTGAAGCCACACAGGAAAAAAAACGCGATCCCAACAATCCCTGTCTGTTCTGCAAGGACCCGCGCGGCGTCTCGTTGCAGCATGAACTTGCCTACAGCGCGCGCGACACCTACCCGACCAGTCCGGGGCATACGCTGGTCATTCCGCGCCGGCATGTCGCCAGCTTTTTCGAACTGACGCCGGAAGAAGTCGCGGCTTGCATGGGCCTCATCCAGCAAGAAAAGGAACTGCTGGATGCAGCGTTCCATCCGGACGGTTACAACATCGGCGTCAATGTGGGACAAGCGGCCGGGCAAAGCATCTTCCACGTCCATATTCACCTCATCCCCCGCTACAAAGGGGATGTTGAAAAACCGCAGGGAGGGGTGCGGCATGTGATCCCCCACAAGGCGCATTACACGCGCAAATAGCGCAGTTTCACGGCCATTTGGGAGGGGCCAGCGACGATATGCCTCCCGCTTTCAAGCATCCGTTTGTTACAACCAGAGGAGATAGGACCATGAGTGAAGAAAAGAAGCCGTTTTGCCGCCCCAAGATTCCGGATGGCCACGCATTCCGCGTAACCACCCGCCAGAAGGAGATCGTGCCGGGCCAGTTCTTCGTGGGCTATGAAACCACTTGGGAAGCCATTCAGAAAGAAGTGCCGTACACCACCCCAAAGAAGCCCTGAAGTAATCAGCAAACAATGACTCTACCGCGCAAGCATGGAAGGTTGCGCGGTTCTTGATATTGTTGGTTTTCTTGCAGTTCTGGCTTGCTGGCAAGCTGTCATTCGCCTTCAGCCAGTTGTAGTGCAAGCAATAAAAAAGCCGCTTGCGCGGCTTTTTTATTGCTTGCGTTCGTCTTACGCCAATGCTTTGATCACGTCTTCGACCACCTTCTTCGCATCGCCGAACACCATCATGGTCTTGTCGAGATAAAACAGGTCGTTGTCGAGTCCGGCATATCCGGTTGCCATCGAGCGCTTGACCACCAGCACCGTGCGCGCCTTGTGCACTTCGAGGATAGGCATGCCGTAAATCGGGCTGGATTTGTCATTCTTCGCCGCCGGATTCACCACGTCGTTGGCGCCGATCACCAGCACTACGTCGGTGTCGGCGAACTCGTTGTTGATCTCGTCCATTTCCACCACCTGGTCATAGGGCACTTCCGCCTCGGCCAGCAGCACGTTCATGTGTCCCGGCATGCGCCCCGCCACCGGGTGGATGGCGTAACGCACCTTCACGCCCTTGGCCGTGAGCGCGTTGGACATCTCCTTGATCGCGTGCTGCGCCCGCGCCACGGCAAGACCATAGCCCGGCACGATGATGACGGAGTCGGCATTGCCCATCAGGAACGCGGCATCGTCGGCGCTGCCGCTGCGATAAGTTTTCTGTACCCCGTCGCTGCCGCTTGCGGCGGCCGCGCTGTCGCCGCCCCCAAAACCGCCGAGAATCACGTTGAGGAAGGCGCGGTTCATCGCCTTGCACATGATGTAGGACAGGATCGCGCCGGAACTGCCGACCAGGCTGCCCGCGATAATCAGCATATTGTTGTTGAGGGTGAAGCCGATGCCGGCGGCCGCCCAGCCGGAATAGGAGTTCAGCATCGAGATGACCACCGGCATATCCGCGCCGCCGATCGGCACGATCAGCAGTACGCCCAGCAGCAAGGCAATCGCGGTCATGATCAGGAACGGCGTCCAGGACGGTGCGAGAAAGAATGCGACGCCGAAGCCGACCATCACGATGCCCAGCCCCAGATTGACCCAATGCTGGCCCGCAAAGCGGATCGGCTTGCCCGACATGCGGCCGGACAATTTCAGGAAGGCGATGATGGAGCCGGTGAAGGTGATCGCGCCGACAAAGGTGCCGATGAACAACTCGATGCGATTACTGGAATGCAGCATCTCGCCCGGCAGCGCAATGCCGTAGGCGACCGGATTGTTGAAGGCCGACATCGCCACCAGCACCGCGGCCAAACCGACCAGCGAGTGCATCGCCGCCACCAGCTCCGGCATCGCCGTCATCTGGATGCGCTGGGCGACGACCGCGCCGATGCTGCCGCCGACCGCGATGGCGATCAGGATATACGCCCAATTATGGGTCAGGGTCAGCGTGGTCAGCACGGCGATGGCCATGCCGATCATGCCGAATTGATTGCCACGCCGCGAAGTGGCGGGGGAACTCAAGCCCTTCAGCGTCAGGATGAACAGGACGGCGGCGGCGAGATAAGCGAGTGCAACAGAATTGGCTGACATTTTGATTCCTTATTTGCTCTTCTTCTTGAACATGTCCAGCATGCGCTTGGTCACCAGAAATCCGCCGAACACGTTGATCGCGGCCAGCGTTACTGCCACGAGGCCCAGCACCGTGCCGACATCCAGCGCTTGCGGGCCCGCCGCCAGCATGGCGCCGACGATGATGATGCCGGACACCGCGTTGGTCACCGCCATCAGCGGCGTGTGCAGCGCCGGGGTAACGTTCCACACCACGTGATAGCCGACAAAAATCGCCAGCACGAACACGGTGAGATTCAGAATGACAGGATCGACTCCGCTCATGATGCAGCTCCTTATTGGGTGACGACCGCGCCGTCGATCGCGATCAGCGAACCGGCGATGATGTCGTCTTCACGGTTGATGTTCAGCGCCCCGCCGTTCTTGGGATCGCACAACAGATTGAGGAAATTGAGCAGATTGCGCGCATACAGCGCCGACGCATCCGCCGCCACCGTGCCGGGCAGATTGGATTCGCCGACGAGGGTGATGCCGTGCTTGACCACGGTCCGGTTCAGCTCGGTCAGCGGACAATTGCCGCCCGCCTCCGCTGCCAGATCGACGATTACAGAACCGGGCTTCATGGACTTGACCATCTCTTCGGTGACCAGCACCGGCGCGGGGCGGCCCGGAATCAGCGCGGTGGTGATCACCACGTCGGCCTGCGCCACGCGCTTGGCGACCTCGATCTTCTGCCGGTCCATCCAGCTCTTCGGCATCGGCTTGGCGTAACCGCCCACCCCTGCCGCCGCTTCTTTTTCTTCATCGGTCTCGTAAGGCACATCGATAAACTTTGCCCCCAACGATTCGACTTGTTCCTTCACCGCCGGGCGCACATCGGACGCTTCGATCACCGCCCCCAGACGCTTGGCCGTGGCAATGGCCTGCAAACCCGCGACCCCCACACCCAGCACCACCACACGCGCGGCCTTCACTGTACCGGCGGCCGTCATCAGCATGGGGAAGAAGCGCTTGTACAGATTGGCCGCCACGATCACCGCCTTGTAGCCGGCGATGTTGGCTTGCGAGGACAGTACATCCATCGCCTGCGCGCGCGAGGTGCGCGGCAATCTTTCCATGGCGAAGGCGGCGATGCCCTGTTGTGCATAAGCGGCGACCTGCTCCGCATTGTGCGGATTCAGCAGACCGATCAGCACTGCGCCCTTGTTAAGTTTCGGGAGTTCATCTGCGTCCGGTGCCTTCACCTTGAGAACAATTTCGGCTTGCGCATACAAATTGGCGGCGGCAACCAATTTTGCCCCCGCCGCCTCGAACTCCGCATCCGGAATGCTGGCACCCGCGCCCGCACCTTGCTGCACCGCCACCTGATGCCCCGCCGCGACCATCTTTTTCACCGTTTCCGGTGTCGCCGCAACGCGGGTTTCACCTGCGAAAGTCTCCGCAGGAATGCCTATACGCATGTAAATTCTCCTCTAAACACTTGGCAAATCACCCGGCTGAAGCGGATGCCTGAATCTTGGTCTGGATTATATCTGAGCCAACAGCCAAGCTCCAACGGAGCCTGTGCCCGGATTATCCATCAAGTTGATAATGATTGTGCGAGCAGCGCTCAACTATTGCACCGTAGAGGTAATGCCTTGATTTTGGACAATCCGCTTTTGACAGGGGTGAGTCTAATCACCAGCGGACATTACTACTTGGGGCTAACAAATGTGATCATTTTCTATTTGCGCTTCCGCGCTGTTCGGTTACAATGCGCGGCCTTTTACAGGCGCGTAGCTCAGCTGGTTAGAGCACCACCTTGACATGGTGGGGGTCGTTGGTTCGAGTCCAATCGCGCCTACCAATTGGTAGTACGAAGCAATCCAAGAAATTCCATAAACCCGCACAGTTGATAGCTCTGCGGGTTTTTTGTTGTCCGGCGACGTCTAGTTCGTTCCATTGGCATCCGGTGGTAGACATACTTCCAATTAGCCATTGATGCGTGTAGTCGACGGCATCAAGAATTTTTCCGCGCGGAAAAGGTTGCACGCCGATACCCGCACCGGATCAATCGTCCGCCAGGTCCTGCTCCGGAAACAGCACGTCGGTAAAACCGAAATCGCGCATGTCGCGGATGCGCATCGGATACAGGATGCCGTCCAGATGGTCGCATTCGTGCTGTACCACGCGCGCATGGAAACCGCTCACGGTGCGGTCGATCAGTGCGCCGTACGGATCTCGCCCCTGATAGCGCAGGTGCGCATGGCGCGGCACCCGCCCGCGCAGGCCGGGCACGGAAAGACAGCCTTCCCAGCCTTCTTCCATTTCGTCCGACAGCGGTGTGAGGACAGGGTTGATGAGCACGGTATCGGGCACTGCCTCCGCCTCGGGATAGCGCGGATTGTGCTCCGCGCCGAAGATCACCACGCGCAGCAACACGCCGATCTGCGGCGCGGCGAGACCAACCCCCTTGTGTTCGCGCATGGTGTCGCGCATGTCGGCCAGCAATTCTTGCAGGGCGCGGCTGCCGAAATGGGTGACTGGCTCCGACCGCTGCCACAGGCGCGGATCGCCCATGCGCAATACTTCACGCAGCGCCATCGCATTCCACCACGCATTCCAGAATGTGGCGCACGCGCGCCATGGCGGTCTGCGCCACCGGCCCGATCTGGTCCAGCTCGATCGCGCGGGTGCTGCTGCCGATACCCGCCGCCGGGTTGACCACGACGGCGATTGCGGCATATTCCAGTCCCAGTTCGCGGGCCAGCGCGGCTTCCGGCATGCCGGTCATGCCAAGCATGTCGGCCCCGTCGCGCCGGTAGCGATTGACTTCCGCCGCCGTATCCAGGCGCGGTCCCTGGGTGGCGGCATACACCCCGCCATCCGCACAGGCTTCGCCGGCGTGCCGCGCTGCCGCCAGTAGTTCCTGGCGCACGCGCTCACTGTACGGCAGGGTGAAATCGATATGCGTGACCGCCTGTTCGTTGCCGTCGAAAAAAGTGAAGGCGCGGTCATGCGTGTAATCGATGATCTGGTCCGGCACCACCAGCGTGCCCGGCACCAGGTCGGCGCGGATGCCGCCCACGGCGGAAACCGCGATCACGCGCTGCGCCCCCTGGTCGCGCAGCGCCCACAGATTGGCACGGTAGTTGACGCTATGCGGCGGGATGGTGTGGCCGTAACCGTGGCGCGCCAGAAACATGACCTCGTGCTGTTTGATGGTGCCAAAGGTCATCGGCCCGGAGGGCTCGCCATATGGCGTGCGCATCACCTGGCGGTGGGTGATTTCGAGATTGGCCAGTTGGGTGAGTCCGGTGCCGCCGATGATTGCAAGCATTTCAGTTCTCCTTGACTGCGTAGATCGCGGGCAGATTGCGCCACGCGCCGTGTATGTCCATGCCGTAACCGAACACGAAACGGTTCGGCAATGTCAGACCGACGAAGTCTGCGCGGATGGGTTTTACCTTGCCGGTGTCCTTGTCCGCGAACACCGCGCTGTAAAACGCGGTCGCGCCGAGTTCCAGCACGCGCTGTTTTATCGCATGCAGGGTCTCGCCCTCGTCGAGGATGTCGTCCAGCACCAGCACGGTCTTGCCCTGCACATTCTCGCGCGGCGCGACTTTCCAGTGCAATTCCCCGCCGCGCTGGGCATTGCCGTAGCGCGAGACATGCAGATAGTCGAAGTCGAGCGGAAAGTCGAGCAAAGGCAGCAACTGTCCGCTGAACACCACCGCGCCCCCCATCACCGACAGCACCAGCGGATGCTGATCGGCGAGCGACGCGTTGATCTCGGCGGCGACGCGGTGCAGCGCGGTTTGCACCGTGTCCGCGGCGCACAAAAGATCGGCATTCGCCAGGATTTCTCGTGCCTGCTGCGTGTTCAACATCTCCCGCCACCTCCCTGTGGGTCGGGTTTTAACCCGACGCGTTTTTCCTGTTGCTCTCACTGTCATGCAACAATCCCAGCAGCGCCGCCTCGTCCCACACCGGCACGTTCAGTTCGCGCGCGCGGTCGAGCTTGCTGCCCGCCTCGGCACCCGCCACCACGCACGAGGTCTTCTTCGACACCGAACCCGCCACCTTGGCGCCGAGCGCTTCCAGTTTCGCTTTCGCCTCGTCGCGGCTCATCGTCGGCAGCGTGCCGGTGAGCACGAAGGTCTTGCCGGTGAGCGGCAAGACCTGGTCGGCCGTGCCCTCATGTTCTTCCCAGCGCGCCCCCAGCTTGCGCAACTCGTTCACGACTTCCTTGTTGTGCGCCTCGGCAAAGAAATCGACGATGCTCTGCGCCACCACCGGACCGACGTCGGGCACCTGCAACAACTGCTCGATGCCTGCATCCATGATGGCCTCCAGCTTGCCGAAATGGCGCGCCAGGTCCTTGGCCGTGGTCTCGCCCACATGGCGTATGCCCAAGGCGAACAGGAAACGGTTGAGCGTGGTGTGTTTGCTTTTTTCCAGCGCGCCGACCAGATTCTGCGCGCTCTTCTCCGCCATGCGCTCCAGCGCGGCCAGCGTCGCCACATCGAGGCGGTACAGGTCGGGCAGCGAGTGGATGATGCCCTCGTCCACCAGCTGGTCCACCAGCTTGTCGCCCAGGCCTTCGATGTCCATCGCGCGGCGCGAAGCAAAGTGCAAGAGCGCCTGCTTGCGTTGCGCGGGGCAATACAATCCGCCGGTGCAGCGCGCGTCGGCCTCGCCTTCTTCGCGCACCACATGGCTGCCGCACACCGGGCAGGCCGTCGGCATCACGAAGGGGCGCGCATCTGCGGGGCGGCGCGCCAGCACCACGCCGACCACTTCCGGAATCACGTCGCCGGCGCGGCGCACGATCACGGTGTCGCCGATGTGCACGTCCTTGCGCCGGATCTCGTCCTCGTTGTGCAGGGTGGCGTTGCTGACCGTGGTGCCGCCGACGAACACCGGCACCAGCTTGGCGACCGGGGTCAGTTTTCCGGTGCGCCCGACCTGGATTTCGATGTCGCGCAGCACGGTCAATTGTTCTTCCGCCGGATATTTGTGCGCCACGGCCCAGCGCGGCTCGCGCGAGACGAAGCCGAGCTGTTTTTGCAGGGCGCGGCTGTTGACCTTGTACACCACGCCGTCGATGTCGAACGGCAGCGCATCGCGTTTGGCTGCGACGCGCTGATGGAAATCGGCCAGCGCCTGCGCACCCCGCACCACCGCGCGCTCGTCGCACACCGGCAGTCCGAAGGATTGCAAGGCATCGAGGATGGCGCTGTGGGTGGCGGGCGGCTCCCAGCCCCGCACTTCACCCAGACCATAGGCGAAGAACGAGAGCGGACGCTGCGCCGACAGCTTGGGATCGAGCTGTCGGATCGTACCCGCCGCACCGTTGCGCGGATTGACCAGCGTGGGCAAGCCTTGCGCGCGCTGCTTTTCGTTGTAGCGGTTAAAATCGCGGCGGCTCATGTACACCTCGCCGCGAACTTCGAGAATCTCCGCCTTGCAGTCTTTCAGATGCAGCGGGATGCAGCGGATGGTGCGGATGTTCTGCGTCACGTCCTCGCCGGTCTCGCCGTCGCCGCGCGTGGCCGCCTGCACCAGCACGCCGCGCTCGTAGCGCAGGTTGATGGCAAGCCCGTCGAACTTGAGTTCGCAGTTGTATTCGATCTCGTCCACCGTTTCCAGCGTGTTCTTCACCCGCGCATCGAAGCTGAAGGCGCCGCTGGCTGCGGTGTCGGTCTCGGTGCGGATGGAGAGCATGGGCACGGCATGGCGCACCGGCGCAAAGCCGTCCAGCACACGGCCAGCTACGCGTTGCGTGGGCGAATCCGGCGTCCGCAGTTCAGGGTAATTTGCTTCAAGGTCTTGCAGTTCGCGGAACAGCTTGTCGTATTCCGCGTCGGGAATGCGC
The DNA here is from genome assembly GCF_045866295.1 of Ferrigenium sp. UT5. Taxonomy (NCBI): domain Bacteria; kingdom Pseudomonadati; phylum Pseudomonadota; class Betaproteobacteria; order Nitrosomonadales; family Gallionellaceae; genus Ferrigenium; species Ferrigenium sp. UT5. Next base: position 50,507 of record NZ_BAAFRY010000017.1, on the reverse strand, counting down.
GGCGCATCCTTTACGTAATACCAGTCGTCGTATTCCGCGATCTCCCGGCGCAACCGGGCAGCGCGGCGCATTGCTTCCTGATTTGCCATCAGGCGAACAGGCGCATCGCCTGGGCGCTGCCGGGTGCGATGCCGCCTTGCACCATGCGCTGTTCGACCGAGGCGACTCGAATGCGGATTTGCTCCAGCGCACCCTTGCCGAGCAGCACCTGCTGATCGTCCACCAGGGTGGCGCGCAAGGCGGTGGCCAGCTCCATCGCGAACAGGGTCATCTCGTCGAAACGCCTGGCCGCATCGCTCACGCGCGGAATGTCCAGCACCAGGGTCAGGCTGGTCACGCGCATCTGGTCAAGGGTGTGATGCTGGAACGGGGTGCCGTCGGAAACGCCCAGGGTGAACAGCGTGGCGCCATCGGGGGCGAACAGGTGGAACGTCCCGTCGGCCTGCAGGCTCATGCCCATCGGCTGCACCACGCCCGCCACATCGCTGGCAAACAGGGGGCGGTCGGCACCGCACACCAGGTTGAGCCCGATCATCTGATCGACTTCGGCGCAGAAGGCATCCAGTTCGCGCGCGCGCTCCATGGCGTCATCCGCCAGCGGCAGCACCATGTCGGCATCTTCCTTGCGCCCGATCTCGCCCATCAGTTCGCGGAATTCGGCCAGCCGTGTCGCGCTGATCGCCCCGTCGCGATCGACCAGTTGCAGTCCGATCCGCAATTCCGAATAGGCGGGAGCGCTCTCCGGGATGATGCGCTCCCAGGTGCCGTTTGCCGCATTGCAACCGCAGGCGCGCAGGGTTTTGCCGAAATCGAAACGGCGCTCCCAGACGCGTGCCAGCGCCTGCGCATTCAGCGGGAATTTCGGGGTCATGCTGACGATGTAATCGGTCTGCTCGTCCAGCAGGGTACAGGGCGCGGGCGCGCCGGCGCCGATGAAATGCTCGCGTTCCGGCGCCGGCGCCGCACCGTGTTCCTGCGCCGCAGCCCCGGCCGCGACCGGTGGGGGTTCGATGCGATTCAGGGTGCGCCGGTAGCGCCATTGTTGCCACCAGCCGTAGGCCCAGACTGCGGCGACAACGACGAGGGCAATAATCAGCAGGCTTGATTGGAATTCACTCATGGTTCGATGGTGAAGCGGGAAATGGCAGCGCGGATTATCGCAAGCACCCCGGCAAATAGCCAGTCCGACAACGCGTTACCCCAGCGGCAACTCGCCTGCGCTCATGCCCACTTTGGCGATGTCGTGCAGGGCCTTGAGGAACTCCGCATCCTCATGCAGCTCCGCGCGGGGGCGGGGATGGGCATGGCCGCGCATCTGCGCCAGGCGGGCGCGGCTGGCGGCATTCATCTCCCACTTCAGGCCGGCCAACAACGCGTCTGCCGAATCCGGCCGGTTGCACACCAGCACCATGTCACAACCGGCCTGCAGGGCCGCCTCGGCGCGCTCGACGATGCCGCCCACCACGGTCGCCCCTTCCATGGAAAGGTCGTCGCTGAAGATGCAGCCGTCGAATCCCAACTCGCCGCGCAGGATGTCCTGCAGCCAGACTTTGGAAAAACCCGCCGGACGCGGATCGACTTTGGGATAGATGACATGCGCCGGCATCACCGCAGTCAGGCCAAATCCGATCATCTGGCGGAACGGAACGAGGTCGCACAGTTCGATGTCGGTGTAGCTGCGCTCATCGACCGGAATATCGAGGTGGGAGTCGGCGCACACGAAGCCGTGTCCCGGAAAATGTTTGCCCACGGCCGGCATCCCGGCCTGCTTCAGTCCCAGCAACAGGCCGTGCGCCAGTTCGGCGATGGCCTGCGGTTCGGCGTGAAACGCGCGGTCGCCAATCACGCTGCTCGCGCCGTAATCCACGTCCAGCACCGGCGTGAAACTGAAATCCACGCCGCAGGCGCGCAATTCCGCGCCGAGCACGAAACCGACTTCCTGCGCCAAGGCCTTGGCGCGTTTCGGCTGGTCATCCCACAGCTTGCCCAGTTCGCGCATCGGCGGGATGCGGGTGAACCCCTCGCGGAAACGCTGCACCCGGCCGCCTTCGTGGTCCACCGCGATCAGCAACGGCGGCGTGCGCAGCGCATGGATGCGCGCGGTCAGCTCGGCGAGTTGCGCCGGGGATTCATAGTTGCGCGCGAACAGGATCACCCCGCCCGCCAGCGGATGCGTAAGCCGCGCCTCGTCCTCCGGCGTCAACGTCGTTCCCGCCACATCCAGCATCACCGGACCGATCCCCATAGGCACTCCTGATAATCAGATTGAAATTGTTGCAACTACCGATCCGGCGGACTCACCACACCCTTGCCACCCTTGTTCAGGACATGCGTGTAAATCATCGTGGTGGAAACATCGGAATGACCGAGCAGTTCCCGCACGGTGCGGATATGGTAGCCGTTTTGCAGCAGGTGCGTAGCAAAGGAATGGCGTACCCCTTTCTTTGGAAAGGAAACAGGAGGAGGCTAGGCTTGTTCCGTCTTGCTTTGCCACGGTCCGCCAGCGGGCCATTGGGCATCGAAGGTCAATCCCTTGGCAGATGCCAGCGTCGGCGGCATCAGGAAATCATGCAATGCGGTGATGATGTCAGGGAACGTCAGGTTATCCACCGGCAATGCGTTCTTGCGCAGAAACGCTTTCCACTGGGTTTGCTTTGCCACATCGTTGGCAAACACTTGGGTCAGTGCTAAGGGTGCTTCGCTCGGCAAGGCAGTCTGGCGTCGCGTAAAGGTCGCCTCGATTGCAGTGCGCAGAACTTGCCCCTCAAACGGAAACTTCCGCATGATGACCCAGAGATCGTAGAAGTCCTTCATGCGGCTATTGGCTATGCCAAGCCACACCATGGCTTGGAATTTCTCCGCAACCACGGAATAGATTGGATAAGCGCGCAGCTTGGGGGCTGCAAAATCCAGTACGGTCGGGTAAGTAATATCTTCCGGTGCGGGTGTCACCGCATCGCCGTAGCCGATGTCTATCTGGATTGGGATAACGGCATTTCCCAAGCGCGCTTCAAATGACACGCGCACACCTTGGTACTCCTGATCCTCGCGGATTTCTATCGCGCGCATGGTGTCTGGAAGAAACGCCAGTCCATCCGGCTCCACCGACACTTGGCAGATGTCCTGAAAAATCTGCACCACCTGCGGAAGCTCGCTGGATCCGAATCCCAACAGGTCAACATCTCGGGTAGGACGGTGCGCCTCTCCGCCCCACACAGCAAACAGCATGGCTCCCTTGAGCAGGAACTGGCTGTGGTATTGGGATTGCCCCAAGCGATACAAGAGGCGTTCCAAGGCATAACGCGTCAGAACCAGATCGAATGCCTCGCCATCGCGTTTGGCGATATTGAGCAGCCGTTGGCGCACAGAGGCGGGGAGGTTACTCGGTTGACCTACGCTCATGTCAGTGTTTCCAGATAGGGACGCATTACATTGGATACCCGGCAGATTGCCGCGTAACGCCAAAGTTCGTCCATTGTGCATTTACGGGCACGCCAACTCTCCCTCAGCGCTTCCACAGCTACGTCCAGGCCGATCTTGTTCCGGTACTTGAAACAATCGGCGATGGTTTTTGCGAGTGAATAGATTCGGGTTGGCACACCGTCTATCACGTGCGTTTCTATGCCGGACTCTAGCGCCTGCCCAGAGAATCGGACGACGCGCATCGGCGTTTCCTTGGCGGCTGGCGCGCGCGCTTTGTTTTCAATCGCTATCCAGACTTCGAATGGAGCTTGTGTGGTGACACTATGAAACCGCAGTGCCGAGAGCAGGCAGATCACACCATGGGGCACACGTTTAGCAGCCTCACCCAGACTATGATTGGTAGTGATGGCGCTATCGGCCAGCATATAAAGGCCGCGCCCAAGACGCTGGAGCCTGCCCGCATTGCACAGGCGGGCAAGATAGGTGCGGGGTATGCTGTGCGGCTCAAGGTCTCGGGCGCGAATAACGCCTGCCTGCTTGGCGAGTCTCAGAACCTGCATGACTTTGGAGGTTTCCATGTCTGATACATATCGTCGGTAGTTGCTTATATTTACCGACATTCAGTATCATGTCAATATGGGAGGTGAAGCGGAGGGACGCTGCCTATATATTCTTGATAGTTGACACATAGTTGCAACTCAACGATTCTCGCAAGCTTAAAGATAACCAATGACAATGCGCAAGCCCATGAGCTACAGCCCCCATCAACTCGCCTATTTCGCGCATCAGTTAACCCTGCGCGCGGCTTCGGACTCGATGGAGAGCATGGCTAGCGCCCTGATGGATGCGCAAGTTGATCTGAACCCGCATCAGATCGACGCTGCACTATTTGCCTCAAGCAATCCGCTGTCCAAGGGCGTCATCCTGGCCGACGAGGTGGGGCTGGGCAAAACCATCGAAGCTGGCCTGCTGATCGCCCAGCGCTGGGCTGAGCGCAAGCGGCGCATTCTGGTTATCGCACCGGCCAACCTGCGCAAGCAGTGGCATCAAGAACTGGCCGACAAGTTCGGCATCACCGCTGGCATTCTCGAAGCCAAGTCCTACAAGCAGGCCATCAAGGATGGGGCACACAATCCTTTCGAGTCCAAGAGCGTGGTTATCTGTTCTTACCAGTTTGCCGCAGGCAAGGCCAAGGAAGTGCAGAGCATTCCTTGGGATTTGGTGGTGATCGACGAAGCGCACCGCCTACGCAACGTTTACAAGCCGGACAACAAGACCGCCAACATCCTGCGGGAAGCCTTGGCAAACGCCCCCAAGGTGTTGCTCACCGCCACACCTCTGCAAAACTCCCTCCTGGAGCTATATGGGCTGGTCAGTATCGTGGACGATCGCGTGTTTGGCGACCTGGATAGCTTCAAAACCCAGTTCGGCCAGCTCAAGGATGCCGCCAGCTTCGATGCCCTCAAGAACCGCATCCAGCCGATCTGCAAGCGCACCCTGCGCCGCCAGGTGGAAGCCTATGTGAAATACACCCGGCGCATCCCGATGCTGGAAGAGTTCATGCCGGGTGCCGATGAAACCAAGCTATACAACCTCGTTTCGGAATACCTGCAACGCGATTCGCTATTCGCATTGCCTAACAGCCAACGGCAACTCATCACACTCGTACTGCGCAAACTTCTTGCCTCATCAACGTTCGCCATTGCTGGTGCCTTGGAAACGCTCATTAAGCGCCTCAAGCAGGCACTGGATGAAAAAGCAGCCAGCGTCGATCTGGCCGAAGAGTTGGATCAGGACTTCGAGGCGCTGGATGAGTTGGCCGATGAAATGGATGTTTCCGCGCAGAGCAATGGCAAGGCCAAAACCGCGAATGAGATTACCGCCATCAAGGCGGAAATCGCCGAGCTTGAATCTTTCCGTTCTTTGGCGGTATCCATCACCGAAAACGCCAAGGGCATGGCCTTGCTGCAAGCCCTGAAAGTCGCTTTCAAGAAGCTGGAAGAGTTGGGGGCCGCCAAGAAAGCCATAATCTTTACCGAATCGAGACGCACTCAGGACTACCTGCTCAACCTGCTGGCAGGCACGCCAGAGTTTGGCGAGGGCACGCCCGGCGTGGTTCTTTTCAACGGCACCAACAGCGACGAAAGATCGCGCCGCATCTACACAGAATGGATCAAACGCCATGCAGGCACCGACCGCGTAACGGGTTCACGCACGGCTGATACCCGCGCCGCGCTGGTCGATTACTTCCGCGAACAGGGTTCCCTCATGATCGCCACCGAAGCAGGTGCAGAGGGCATCAACCTGCAGTTCTGTTCCATGGTCATCAACTACGACTTACCGTGGAACCCGCAGCGCATCGAACAGCGCATCGGTCGCTGCCATCGCTATGGGCAGAAGCACGATGTTGTCGTCGTCAACTTCCTGAACCGGGAGAACGAGGCTGACAAACGGGTTTACGAACTGCTCGCGCAGAAATTCCAGTTGTTCGATGGCGTCTTCGGGGCCAGCGACGAAGTGCTGGGAGCGGTGGAATCTGGCGTCGATTTCGAGCGACGCATCGCAGAAATCTATCAAACCTGCCGCCACCCGGATGCAATTCATACCGCTTTCCAACAACTCCAGCTCGACCTGGCTGGTGAGATCAACGACGCGATGCTCAACGCCCGCAAGTCGCTGCTGGAAAACTTTGACGAGGATGTGCAAGAACGATTGCGCCTGCGCGATCAAAGTGCCCGCGACTCATTGAGCAGGCTGGAACGCCTGTTGATGCGTTTTACTCAAGCCTCTTTGACCGGCCACGCAGAGTTTGATGAAGATAGCACCGGCTTCAAATTGAATTCCTTGCCCGATTTTCTCCAGTCGCCCGCAAGCGGGAGAGGGGCGGGGAAAGAGGGTATTGCAATCCCGCTGGGGCGTTATGAATTACCCCGCCGCAGCGAAGAAGCACACATCTATCGCCTAGCCCATCCGCTGGCTCAATCCCTTATCGAGCAGGCTCAACGTCAACCCTTGCAGCCCAGCAAACTCGTTTTTTACTACGACGCTTACGGGGCCAAGGTTAGCGTCGTTGAGCAGTTGCGCGGGAAATCAGGAACCCTGCTAGTGCAGAAGCTCAAGGTTCAAGCACTCGGCGCAACGGAAGAGCATCTGTTGATGGCTGCCGTTGATCGTTCAGACAACATCTACGACCAAGGCATCGCTGAAAAACTGCTGAATATCCCGGCACACGCCATCGCATTGCCAAGGTTGCATAGTCTTCCTTCGCAAGCTGCCTTGCCAGATGTTCAGCCCATTACCGAACAGAACATGCTCGACTTCGCTGCGGCAAACGTCTGGGTTCCGTCGTTCCTCGAAGAAGAAATTGCGCGGCAAAAGGCACGCATCCTTAGTGACCTCGAAACTCGCAACCTGAGTTTCTTCGCCCAAGAGACTGAAAAGCTGGACTCATGGGCGGATGATCTGAAAGTAGGACTTGAGCGCGAAATTAAGGAGCTAGACCGTCAGATCAAGGAAGCGCGCTCAAAGAGCAAAGGCGCAGCAACCTTGGCCGAGAAGCTGGCAATGCAAAAGGAACAGCGCGACCTCGAAGGGCATCGGGACCGCAAACGCCGGGAACTTTTCCAGCGCCAAGATGAGATTCAAACCCGGCGTGACAATCTGATTGATGAGCTGGAGCTGCAACTGTCGCAACAAGTGGCAGTGCTGCCATTGTTTGCCTGTGAATGGGAGGTCGCATGACAGAACCAACAATTATCTGCCCGAACTGTACCACCGAGATCAAGCTCAATGAATCGCTTGCTGCCCCGCTGATTGCGGCTACACGCAAGCAGTATGAGCAACAGATGGCGCAGAAGGATGACGAGATTGCTCAACGCGAACAGGCTATGCGCGATAAGGAAAAACAGCTCCAAGAAGACAAACGAAAACTCGACGATCAAGTTGCCGACCAAGTCGCGGCACAGTTGAAGGCAGAACGCACCCGCGTGATTGCTGAGGAATCCAAGAAGGCCAAACTGGCCAGTGCCGCCGAACTGGAAAATAAGGCGCGTGAATTGGCTGACTTGCAAGAAGTACTCAATGCAAACAATCAAAAACTGGCTGAAGCGCAAAAAGCTCAAGCCGATCTCATCAAAAAACAGCGTGAACTCGATGATGCCAAGCGTGAATTGGAGCTCACCGTAGAAAAACGCGTTCAGGTCGGCTTGACCGAAGTCCGTACCCAAGCCAAAAAAGAAGCCGAGGATGAACAAAAGCTCAAGGTGATGGAGAAGGAGCAGACCATTGCGGCAATGCAGAAACAGATCGAAGACCTCAAGCGCCGGGCCGAGCAGGGTTCGCAACAATTGCAGGGAGAAGTGCAGGAGTTGGAGATTGAAAACCTGCTACGCACAAAATTTCCATTCGATTCCATCGAGCCGGTGCCTAAGGGTGAATTCGGCGGTGATGTGTTGCATCGCGTGCGCGCACCCAATGGGCAAGCCAGTGGCACCATCTTGTGGGAGTTCAAGCGCACCAAAAACTGGAGCGACAGTTGGCTGGCAAAACTACGCGATGATCAGCGTACGGCAAAGGCCGAAGTGGCGGTGATCGTCAGCCAGGTGCTACCCAAAGGTGTGGAAACATTCGAGTTGATCGAGGGCGTATGGGTAACGCATCCCCGCGCGGCATTGCCAGTGGCGGCAATCTTGCGCCAGACATTGCTAGAGCTTGCGATGTCACGACAATCCTCCGAAGGACAGCAAACCAAAACTGAGATGGTTTACCAATACCTCACTGGCCCGCGCTTCAAGCATCGCGTGGAAGCGATTGTTGAAGCCTTTTCCTCCATGCAGGAAGACCTCGACAAAGAGCGCAAAGCAATCATGAAACAATGGGCCAAGCGCGAGGAGCAGATCGAACGGGTGATGAATGCGACGGTTGGGATGTATGGCGACTTGCAGGGGATTGCTGGTAAGTCATTGCAGGAGATAGAGGGATTAAGTTTTCCCGCCATTGAAAATAAGGCGGTTGGTCAATAGGGAGCGTGAGATGCAAATATCTAAAATTACCATCGATAATTTCCGCTCAATTGAACATGCAGAATTAAGCCCGAGCGCATTCAATGTTCTTGTTGGCCAGAATAATCATGGGAAGACGAACTTCTTTGAAGCGATTGAATGGTTCTACAACGGTAGTGGTGATCTAGGGCAGATTGCATTCATGCACGATAGCCAACGCGATGTTTCTGTTGAACTGGAATATACAAACATACAAGCTGGAATCGAGACGGTTAAAAACGAAAAGACAAAGGAGTCGTTCAGGAAGTTTGCTGACGGGCGCGATACCATTCGTGTGGTACGCCGCAAATCAGATGGTGCCAAGCGCTCGCTTTGGGATGAGGAAAAAAACGAATGGTCGCCTAAGAATTTTGCAGGTTTTGATAAGGCATTCAACGACTGTCTGCCGCGACTTCAATATGTTTCCACATCAACACGACTTGCAGAGGTATCGAAGTATGGTAAAAAAACGCCGATTGGCGAAATGCTGTCTGGTGTTCTGACTGCGATTATGGAGACAAGCCCGACGTACAGGCAGTTCCGAGAAAAATTTGAGGAAATGTTTGGCGGCGAGGGCTCTGAAGTACGTGCAGAATTAAATTCTTTGGCAAATAGTGTCAAGGAGCATTTGGAGCAACAGTTTCCAGAATGTTCTCAAGTCACTTTTAGCGTGGCGGAGCCTGCATTCGATGACCTGCTCAAGAATTTTGAAACGTCAATAAATGACGGGATTGAAACCAAGGCAGAGGAAAAGGGTGATGGCATGCAGAGAGCCTTGATGCTCGCCATTATTAAAACCTATTCGGATTATCGGAGGGAAAAAGACGAGCTTGGGAAACGATTCCTATTCCTTATTGATGAAGCCGAGCTGCATTTACACCCAACAGCCCAACGTCAACTAAAAGAGGCGCTCTTGTTGTTGGCGGGAAACGGTGACCAGGTTTTTATTAATACGCATTCGTCAGTGCTAGTTGCCGATAATCATGCTAGCCAACAATTGCTCAAGGTACAAAAGCTAAGCTCGGCGACACATATCACTCCCATTACGGATGTTGATAAACCGCATGTTGTTTATGAGCTGCTTGGTGGTAGTCCTGCGGATTTGCTTTTCCCAAACAATTTTATGATTGTCGAAGGTAGAAGCGAATACGAGTTATTAATTCGCCTGATCAAAAGGTTCTACCAAGACAAGCCAAATTTGCAAATCATATTTGCCGAAGGGGATATTGAGCGGCAAAGAAAATCAATGGATGCAATCAACACAGCGTTTACTCCCCTCAATCAAACAGCGATATATCGCAATCATTTGATTATTCTTTGCGATAAGCCCAATGCTCAACAAGCGGCCGAGTATGAAAAATTTGTTGCCGCCTACCCGCAGCTCTCGGCGAATAATCAGCTTTTCCAATTGGGTGAGAATTCGTTAGAAGAATGTTATCCAGCCACATGGAGAAAGACCGCAGAGGAAGTCGCACAGATGAAATTTCGGCAAAAAACAGACCTTGCCGCCCAAGTGGGCGAAAATATAACAAAGGCGGATTTTGAAACAGGTATGCCAACTATATTCAATGCGCTCAGTGCCGCTTGGGAGAAAGCCCACCAATGAGCAGCCTTCGAAAACAAAAACTCGAACTTACCTGGATCGGTAAGGAAAATCGGCCCAAGCTGGAGCCGCGCATTTTGCTGGAAGACCCGGCGAAGAGTTATCACGCGAAGCACCGGGTGACGGAGAATGACCTCTTCGACAATCGACTGATCTTCGGCGACAACCTGCTGGCGCTGAAGGCGCTGGAGGCTGAGTTTGTTGGGAAGGTGAAGTGCGTCTTCATCGATCCGCCGTACAACACCGGCAGCGCGTTCGAGCATTACGATGATGCACTAGAACACTCAACGTGGCTAGGCCTCATGCGTGATCGACTAGAGGTTATTAGGCGATTGCTTTCACCTACTGGATTCATTTGTTGCCACATCGATGACTCGGAGGGGCACTACTTAAAGGTTTTGATGGATGAGGTTTTTGGTCGGTCAAATTATCTTGTGACGATGTATGTTCAAGTCAGATATGCGGAGAAAACGCTGAAACAAGATATGGCGTTCCACAAGCAGATAGAGCAAATTCATGTTTACCGTAAAGACTATGGAGCGCAACCGAACCAAAATTCCAAGGACTTGTCGTTCGATAAATTTTGTTACTACATCACGGAAAAAGGGGTAGGTAAAACAATTACCTTAGGAGGTAAGACCGTCCAAGTTTTTCAGTCAGGTGAGTGGAAGGTTGAGCGCAAAGAAGGTTCGGCGACCGGGCTAAAGGAAATTTGGGCTACCGGTTCCATTCTGGATGGAAATTCTTCAGGACGATTCTTCCGAGACTATCTCACTGGTCGTGCTTCAGAAGACGGGCTTGGTGTCTTGTACAAAGTTAATGGGATCGGCGATGACGGTTTGGGATATAGATATTTGACTGGGCCAGCGCGTGCGACGGCAACAAAAGGAAAATACTACCAAGGCGTTCCGCTGGCAAAACTGGAGCCCGATGCAGAAGCTCAAACATCACCGATTGAAAATTTCTATGATCTTGCGGGGAGTTTCGGCAACTGTCGGCACGAAGGCGGTGCGGACTTTCGTTCAGGGAAAAAGCCAGAGGCGCTCTTGGAAATCGTGCTGAAACACTTTTCTTCCCCCGGCGACCTCGTCCTCGATTCCTTCGCTGGTTCCGGCACCACCGGTGCAGTCGCCCACAAGATGGGCCGCCGCTGGATCATGGTGGAGCTGGGCGAGCATTGCCACACGCACATCATCCCGCGCCTGCAAAAGGTGATTGACGGCGAGGATACGGGTGGCATTTCCGAAGCTGTGAACTGGCAAGGGGGCGGCGGTTTCCGCTATTACTCGCTCGCGCCTAGCCTGTTGCAGCAGGATTCCTATGGGCAGTGGGTCATCAATAAAGAATATAACGCGGAGATGCTGGCGCAAGCCTTGTGCAAGCTGGAGGGCTTCACCTATGCACCCAGCGATGAACATTACTGGATGCACGGCAATAGTACGGAAAGCGATTTCATCTACGTGACGACGCAAACACTGAATGCGGACCAGTTGCAGGCATTGAGCGACGAGGTGGGAGAAGGCAGGAGCCTGCTGGTGTGTTGCGGTGCATTCCGTGGCGCGGCGGAGCGCTTTCCCAATCTGACTTTGAAGAAAATTCCCAAGATGGTTTTGCAGAAGTGCGAGTGGGGGCATGACGATTACAGCCTGAAGGTCGAGAACTTGCCGCAGGCTGTCCCTCATTCCAGCCCTCTCCCAGTGGAAGAGGGAGTAGAAAAATCAAAGAGCGATAAAAATGCCAATCCTGCCCAAGCTGGACTATTCGCGGGGGATGAGCAATGAGCACTGAAGCCATCGTTCGTTCCGTTTCAGGTCGTCTGAGCTTGCGCGCCCCGCAGGCCGAGAGCTTGGCGCATTTGCATAGCGCGCTGGAGTCTGTGCCTGCATTGCGCGATTCCAAGGCGCGCTCGCCGGAAGAATTGGCGGCGATGATCGCCGCGCTGGCCGCGCAATTCCCAACGCTTTCGGATTTTGAGCGCGAGTTTCCTTCGATGTGTTTTGCACTGGCTACCGGTGTGGGCAAGACGCGGCTGATGGGAGCATTCATCAGTTACCTGCATGCCGCCTATGGCTACAGGCACTTTTTCGTACTGGCACCCAACCTGACCATCTACGACAAGCTGATCCGCGATTTCACGCCCAACACGCCGAAGTACGTGTTCAAGGGCATTGCGGAGTTTGCGACGACCGTGCCGGAGGTGATCACCGGCGACAACTACGAGCAGCGCGGCAGCAAGAGCCTGCTCGGCGGCATCGAGATCAATATTTTCAATATCTCGAAGATCAATTCGGAAGTGCGGGGAGGCAAGTCGCCGCGCATCAAGCGGCTGTCCGAATATTTGGGGCAGAGCTATTTCGAGTATCTGGCTGGTCTGCCCGACCTGGTGTTGATCATGGATGAGTCGCACCGCTACCGCGCCAGCGCGGGTATCAAAGCGCTGAACGATTTGAAGCCGTTGTTGGGCCTTGAGCTGACCGCCACGCCCTTTACCGAAGGCAACAAAGGGCCCGTACCGTTCAAGAACGTGGTGATGGACTATCCGCTGGGTCTGGCAATCGAGGATGGCTTTGTTAAAGAACCTGCGGTGGTTACGCAGCAGAACTTCGACCCTTCCGCGCACAGCGCAGAGGCTCTGGAGCGCATCAAGCTCATGGATGGCGTGCGCGTGCATGAGGAAACCAAGGTTCATTTGCTGACCTATGCACAGCAGAGCGGCGAACCACTGGTGAAGCCCTTCATGCTGGTGATCGCCCGCGATACGACCCATGCCGCTGCGTTGATGGCGTTGGTCCAGTCTGGCGACTTTTTCCATGGCCGCTATCAGGGCAAGGTCATCCAGGTGGATAGCAGCCGATCCGGCGCAGAGGAAGAGGAGATGATCCGGCGCTTGCTGGCGGTGGAAAGCTATGACGAGCCGACCGAGATCGTGATTCACGTCAACATGCTGAAAGAGGGCTGGGACGTAACCAACCTTTACACCATCGTGCCGCTGCGCGCCGCGAATGCCAGGACGTTAATCGAGCAATCCATCGGGCGCGGGCTGCGTTTGCCATATGGCCGCAAGACCGGCGTGGACGAGGTGGATCGCCTGAACATCATTGCGCACGACAAGTTTCAGGAAGTGATCGACGAGGCGGGCAAGGGTGATTCGCCCATCCGCATGCGGGTGCTGAAGCTAGCGCCGGATGGAGATACCGGCACCGGGCTGAAGAGCATCTCTGTGCAGCCGACGGCGAACGTGGTGACGGGAACGATGACGGCAGGCACGCCGCAATTGGCAGCGGGGGCGGCGCAGCACGATTCGACGCAATACGGCACAGCGGCTCCAAGCCTTGTCTTGCACACCAGCGAGGAGCGTCAAATAGCGCAAGTGGCAATGGATGTGATCGCCGAGATCAGCCGGGAAAAGCGGGATGGTCAATCGGTAGTTCCCAGCAGCGCTTCCTTGTCGCAAGAGGACATACAGCAGCAGATCGCCCGGCGCGTGCAAGAGCGCATGATACCCAAGCAAGGCGACCTGCTGGCGACCGAACCGCAGCCGGTGGATGAGATCGTCAAGAAGACCGTGGCGGTATTCGTAGAGCACGCCATCGACATTCCGCGCATATCCGTTGTGCCCAAAGGGCCGGTGAAGTGCGGTTACAAGGCGTTCAAGCTGGATGTGTCGAAGATGAACTTTCAGCCGCAGGATATGGCGTTGATTGGACAGGGGCTGAAAACCGGCAAGCAGGTACTGTATGGTCAATCGTCATCGGTGCTTGAAGAGCGGCTGGAGAATTACATTGTTCGCGAGTTGATCAACTACGATGACATTGACTACGATGAGCACGCGGACTTGATCTACGAACTGTCTGGGCAGGCCGTTGCGCACTTTATGAGCTATCTGAAAACCGAAGATGAGCTGCACAATATTCTCGGTAACCATGGCAAGACGATTTCCGAAAATATCTATCAGCAAATGTCACAGCATTACTTCGAGGACATTTCAGAATCTGATGTCGTGGTAAGCCAAGGCTTCACGCCTCTCAAACCCTGCGCATTCACGGCAGAAGGCGATGTGCTGCCGTTGCATCAGGCACCCGCCGAGAAGAGCAAGATTGCGCAGTATGTGTATGGTGGCTTTGCCAAATGCGCCTACCCGGTGCAGAAGTTCCATTCCGATACCGAGCGCGTTTTGGCGGCGATCCTGGAGCGCGATGCCCGGCGCTGGTTCCGGCCTGTTGCGGGGCAGTTCAACATTTACTATCGCGCGGGAGTGAATCAGCCCGAGTACATTCCAGACTTCGTCGCGGCAACGGCTGAACATAACCTGCTGATCGAAACCAAGGCCGCAAAGGATATGGAAGTCACAGACGTAAAAGCCAAGGCCGATGCGGCGGTGATATGGTGCAAGAATGCCAGCATCTATTCCACTCAGCACGGCGGCAAGCCTTGGAAATATCTACTGATCCCCCACGATGTCGTGGCGAGTAACGTAACCCTTGCTGCTTTGATTGATCGCTTTGCACTGAAATAAGCTAGCGGCGTATCTCGTAGGACAAAAATGCGCGGCATAGACCGCGCATTTTTCATCTTGTTCTGAATTGCGCGTCATCGACTCGCAAATAATTGCCTGAAAATCATATTCCCATTCGGCTTGGCTGGTTGATAGCCGTTCGTGCGCCATCTCTTCGCGTCGGATTGCTGCATGCAGAAGCCGTGTTGAAACAAACTCCCTAAAGCGGTCGTCACTTCAAGCCAACCATTCTGGCTACGGCTAAAAACCGTGGCTGTGCTCGGCTTCGCCTTCCGCGCAGGCCGCACCACTTTTTCGCCTTCGGGCTTTCCGTTCCTCTCTTGCTTTCGACGTTTGCGCTGCCGCGACACGGCTCCAAAACGCATGCAGCAAACCGACAAACGAACGAAGGAGAAAGACCATGGACGCAGCGAACACAACCAGCCAAGCCGAACAAATCAAAACCGACACTCACCAAACCGCATGCGTGAAGAACGAAATCTCTCCAGCCTACGAGGTGCAAATTCGGAGCGAGGAAGAAAACATCATTGCCAAGGCGCTTGAAATTCTTTCGCGCAGGATGCGACAGGCGGAGGCGTTTTTCAGCTCTCCTGCGGCAGTGCGTGACTTTTTGCGGCTGAAGATGGCAGAACTTGAATTTGAGGTTTTTAGCGTGATTTTCCTTGATGCGCAGCATGGCGTGATTGCCACAGAGGAGATGTTTCGTGGAACGCTTACGCAGACCAGCGTTTATCCACGTGAAGTCGTGAAGCGTGCGCTGCATCATAACGCTGCCGCCGTGATTTTCGCGCATAACCACCCGTCTGGATTGTGCGAGCCTAGCAAGGCAGACCAGATGCTGACCGATGCACTCAAGCAAGCCTTGTCACTTGTTGACGTGCGCGCCCTTGACCACTTCATTGTTGCCGGTGCGGACTGCATGAGCTTTGCAGAACGAGGCCTGATTTAAGGGGGCGCCATCATGACAATGACCAACCACAAGACAATAGAGGAGGCGCAGGATGCGTTGCGCTTCCTGCAAGGTTTCATGTCTCATGCACAGCTTGCCACCATCGCTGCCGGAATGCGTGCTGAAGAGCCGCAGCATTTTTTCGATAAGGTGGTGGAAATGGAAAGGCACATTCGCGCGATGCCGAAGACCTACGAGCAGGACGGCGCAGGTGATGAGGCCATCGCGCACCTGCATTACTTCCTGAATGGCTTTGATTGGTACATCACGGAACGAGACATGGAGCGCGAGCAGTTGCAGGCTTTTGGACTGGCCTGCATGGGCGAGGAAGAAATGGGGTATATCAATACCGTGGAGCTTATCCGCAACGGCGCGGAACTGGACCTGTATTTCGAGCCGCGCAGTTTGCGGAAAATATTCGCGGAGCGCGGGTAGATCATGACCGGGCCGGGGGATGAAGTCTCCGGCCTGTGAGCGCGTCGGCCCCCTTGGCAAGGAGGTTGTCTCTGGTTGCCGCTATTTCAATGCTTGGTATTTTTGCCACAAATTTGCCACACTGAAGTGTGGCAACGTGGTTATTTCGAGTTGCTTGCGCTAGTTTGCACTTATCGCAAGTTGTTGATTTGGCGGAGAGGGCGGGATTCGAACCCGCGGTGGGGTATTACCCCACACACGCTTTCCAGGCGTGCGACTTAAACCGCTCATCCACCTCTCCGAAAGGGCGCGCAGGATAAACCAGAACCGGGTTTCAGGCAATCAGAAATGGTCGCGCCACTTGCGCAGGGCGGTGAATGCGCCGAGTTCGCTGCGGCACGGCCAGCCTTGCGCGCGCAGGGTTTTTAACAGGGCAGGTTGTTTGAGACGCAGGAAGGGGTTGGTGGCCTTTTCCAGGCCGAGGGTGAAGGGCACGGTGGGGCGGTTGGCGGCACGCAGTTGCCGCGTCTGCTCGATGCGCTGCAGGATGTCCGGGTTGTCGGGTTCGCACGCGAGTGCGAACGGCAGATCGAGCGCGGTGTATTCGTGCGCGCAATAGACCTGCGTGGCATCGGGCAGGGTCGCCAGGCGTTGCAATGAGTGATGCAGTTGTTCGAGGGGGCCTTCAAAATTTCGGCCGCAGCCCGCGCCAAACATCACGTCGCCACAAAACACGGCTCCGTTCGTGACGTAGGCGAGATGATCGCTGATATGTCCGGGCACTTCCCAGATGCGGAATTCGATGGCGGGCGATTGCAGCAGGAGTTGATCCTTCTCGCGCAGGGGGTGGGTGATGTGCGGGTTCTGCGGATGGCTGTGTCCGTACACCGGCACGTTATATACTTCGCGCAGTTCGGCGATGCCGCCGATGTGGTCGCGATGGCGGTGGGTGCAGAGGATGGCGGCGAGTTCGAGCCCGCTGTCGCGCAGGAAAGCCCGCACGGGCGCAGCCTCGCCGGGATCGACGAGGGCGACATGGGTGTGGTCGTGGATCGCCCAGATGTAGTTGTCTTGCAGGGCAGGGATGGCGGTGATGGTCAACATGATGGGTCAGCGGGTTCGATGCCGAATTCTAAAGTAATCTCGAACAGTTTGAGCGAATGGTTCGCCACCGAGCAGGGCGGCTATGTGCTGCGGCGCGAGCGGGAATATTTCGATCGGACGGTGGCAGATATTTTTGGCTACAACGCGCTGCAACTGGGGCTGCCGGAGCAAAATTTCCTGGCCAATAGCCGGATGCCGCTGCGTTTTACCGCGGGCAACCAGCCGGGAAATGCGGTGCGCCTGGTCTGTGGCGAGTTACCGTTTGCCAGTGCCAGTCTCGATCTGGTGCTGATGCCGCACGTGCTCGAATTTGCGCAGAACCCGCATCAGATCATCCGCGAGGCGGAACGGGTGCTGATGCCGGAGGGTAGTCTGATCTTGAGCGGGTTCAATCCGTTCAGCCTATGGGGTATGCATCGTGCCCTGGGCAGGAAGCAGGGGATTCCGTGGAGCGGCCGCTTCATTGCGCTGCCCCGTTTGAAGGATTGGCTGGCATTGCTGGGCTTTGAGGTGGCGGGCGGGCGTTTTGCCGCCTATGCGCCGCCCTTTCGCCAGCAGAAGTGGCTGGAGCGCGCGTCTTTTATGGAACGTGCCGGAGATCGCTGGTGGGCGGTCAGCGGCGGCCTCTATTTTTTGCACGCGATAAAGCGGGTGCCCGGCATGCGTCTGATCAAGCCGAAATGGAATGAAGGATTGGTGCGCAAGCTGTTGCCGGCGACGCCAAAGTTGAACAATGGGGTGCAAAAAGTGGAACGCGATGAGTGATGTGGTTGAAATTTTCAGTGATGGTGCCTGCAAGGGGAATCCGGGTGTCGGCGGTTGGGGCGCGCTGTTGCGCACCAAGGGCAAGGAGCGCGAATTGTGCGGCGGCGAGGCGCACACCACCAACAATCGCATGGAGCTGATGGCCGCCATCATGGCGCTGGAAACGCTGACGCGCCCGTGCCGGGTGCGTTTGCATACCGATTCAAAATACGTGCTGCAGGGCATTACCGAATGGCTGGCCGGCTGGAAACAGCGCGGCTGGAAAACGGCCGGCAAACAGGCGGTGAAGAACGAGGATCTGTGGCGCAGACTCGACGCGGCAACAGGCCGGCATCAAATCGAGTGGGTGTGGGTCAAGGGGCATTCCGGCCATGACGGCAACGAACGTGCCGACGCGTTGGCGAATCGCGGTATCGAAGAATTGAGGGAGCGCGCATGAGAAAGATCGTGCTGGACACGGAAACGACGGGACTTGATCCCAGGCTGGGACACCGCATCATCGAGGTCGCCGCAATCGAACTGGACGGGCGCAAAGTTTCGGGACGCACCTTTCACCGTTATCTCAATCCGGAACGCGAGATCGACGAGGGCGCGGCGGCGGTGCACGGGCTGACCCTGGAGCGTTTGCAGGATGAGGCGAAGTTCAGCGAGATCGCGCCCGCATTGCTCGAGTTCCTGGAGGGGGCCGAGCTGATCATCCATAACGCGCCCTTCGATCTCGGATTTCTCAATACCGAGCTGGAGCGCATCGGCTTGCCCGCCCTGCAGAATCCCGTGATCGACACCCTGAAGGTGGCGAAGGATTTGCACCCGGGCAAGAAGAACAATCTGAATGCCCTGTGCGACCGCTATCAGATCGACAATTCGCATCGCACCCTGCATGGCGCGCTGCTGGATACGGAATTGCTGGCCGAGGTCTATCTGGGCATGACGCGCGGGCAGGAAAGTCTGCTGGCAGAAATCGACGATGAGCGCGCAACCGAGCTGGGCACAGAAGGCGGCCGGGTTGCGCTGGCCGTGCGCGTGCTGGCCGCCAGTGCCGACGAACTGGCGTTGCATGAAGCGCAGTTGAACGATATTGATAAGGCAAGCAAGGGCAATTGTCTGTGGCGCCAGCCCGATGCGCTGACATGAAAACCAAACTCCCCGCGCCGGAACGATTCGATGCCATGATTATCGGCGCCGGCGCGGCAGGCATGATGTGTGCCCTGATCGCCGCGCAAGGCGGACGCTCGGTCCTGCTGCTCGACCAGGCGCGCCAGCTGGCGGAAAAGATTCGCATCTCCGGCGGCGGGCGCTGCAACTTCACCCATCTGCATGCGTCCCCGCAAAACTATCTTTCGCACAACCCGGATTTCTGCCGTTCCGCGCTGGCGCGCTACACCCCGCAGCACTTCATCGCCCTGCTGGAACGGCATGGCCTGCATTACCACGAGAAAACGGCGGGGCAACTGTTCTGCGACGAGGGCTCGGAGGCCATTATCGCTTTGCTCAAGGCCGAATGTGATGCGGCGGGGGTGCGCTGGTGCATGCCGTGCACGGTTACCCGGATTACGCGGGACGAAATGTTCAGGGTGGTGACGACGCGCGGCGAATATCATGCCGCCGCGCTGGTCATCGCCAGCGGCGGCTTGTCCATCCCCAAGATTGGCGCAACGCCGTTTGGTTACCAGGTCGCCAACCAGTTCGAGGTCCCCGTGACCCCCCTTAAACCGGGGCTGGTTCCGCTCACGTTCGCGCCGCAGGAATGGGAGCGCTATGCGGCGCTGGCGGGCGTGTCGCTGGAGGCCGTGGTGAGCTGTGGCCGGCAGCGCTTTCGCGGCGATTTGCTGTTCACGCATCGCGGCTTGAGCGGCCCCGCCATCCTGCAGATATCGTCGTACTGGGAACAGGGGCACCCCCTTTCCATCGATCTGTTGCCCGACACGGACTTGTCCGGTTTGTTCGTCGCACAGCGCGGCAGCAGGATGTTGCTGGGCAATTTCCTCGCGCAGTACCTGCCGAAACGTCTGGCCGAGATCGTCGCCACGCAATGGCTGGAGAACAAACCGCTCGATCAGCTTGCGGGGAAAGCGCTGCGCGCACTGGCGGACAGGCTGAAGGATTGGCGCATCACCCCGAGCGGAACACTGGGTTACAGCAAGGCGGAAGTGACCTGCGGCGGAGTGGATACGCGCGCACTGTCGTCAAAGACGATGGCGTGCAACGATGTTCCGGGGCTGTATTTCATTGGCGAGGTCGTTGATGTAACGGGGCAACTCGGTGGTTATAACTTCCAGTGGGCATGGGCGTCCGGTCACGCTGCGGGTATTGCCATTCGCGGGAAATAATGATGATTGAAACCGAACTCAAGCTGCATATCGCTGCCGGGCACCTCGCTGTGTTGCGGCGCCATCCTTTTTTGCGCGCGCTTTCCGTGGCGCCCGCCCGCACGGTCAAGTTGTACAGCGTGTATTACGACACGGCCGAACTGAAATTGCGCCGGCATGGAATGGCCTTGCGCTTGCGCCGCATCGGGACACGATGGGTGCAGACGCTGAAGGGGGGCGGGCAGGTGAGCGCGGGGTTGCACCAGCGCAACGAGTGGGAAATGCCCGTTGCCGCCGAACAGCTTGATTTCGATGCTTTGGCACGGAGTGGCGGGGTGTTGCCGCGCGGCGTTCGCCGGCATTTGCAACCGGTGTTCGTCACGGATTTTTCCCGCAGCATCCGGCTGCTGGATTTTGAGGGCGCGCGGATCGAACTGGGCCTGGACAGCGGCGAGATTCGTGCCGGGCGTTCGCTTTTTCCCATTTCCGAAGTGGAGCTGGAACTCAAGTCCGGCGAGCCTATGCAATTGTTCAGGCTGGCCTTGGCTCTGCTCGATCTTGTTCCGCTGCGCGTCGAGCACACGAGCAAGGCGGAATACGGCTATCGCCTGTTCGCGGCCGGCAATCCCGCGCCGGTCAAGGGCAGTTTTCCGGTGCTGCACAGAGGGCAACATCCCGCTGCCGCCTTGCAGGCCATGATGGTTGCCTGTCTGGCACAGGTACAGGCCAACGTGCCCGGTGCGCTGCTTGAACTGGACGAGGAATACCTGCATCAGGTGCGGGTCGGATTGCGCCGCCTGCGCGTCGTGCTGGCCATCGCGCGACGCGTGCACGATGATGCGGAAGCGACCGCTTTGCGCGAGCAGGTGGCGCGCCTGTGCACGGACCTGGGGCGCGCGCGCGAATGGGATGTGTTCGTTTCCCAGACCCTGCGTACCGTGGCTGCCCGGTTGCCCGATGATTCCGGAATACGCGCCCTGTTGCAGGCGAGCGAACGCAAGCGCAAGCAATTGCATGCGGCAACAGTGGACAGCCTCGACTCGCCAGATTTTCAGCGCATGCTGCTGCGCTTTGGCGCCTGGCTGCAATCCGCACAGTGGCAGGAGCCGGGTATTCCGCTGCAGCGGTTTGCCCGCCGGATTTTGCAGAAACAGCAACGCAAAGTTCTCGCGCAAGGCGCGGCGTTGCAGGCGAATCCCGCGCAGTTGCATGCGCTGCGGGTGGCCTGCAAGAAATTGCGCTACAGCGTGGAGATGTTTGCTTCCCTGTTTGCGGCGGCCGGAGGCAAAGCCTACCTGGCGAAATTGTCCGCAGTCCAGGACGACCTGGGGGCGCTGCATGACATTGCCATTGCCGACCAGTTGCTGGCCGAGTTGGACGGCAGGCAGCGGCGCGATACACTTGAATTCGTCCGTGGCTGGATCGGACATGAATACGCCGGGCGTGTTGCCAAATTTGCCAGGGGATGGCGACGCCTGGCACGCGCGGATGCATTCTGGGATTGAGATGAACTGTAAAGGGCAGTGCCGATGACGAAAAAAATGACCCCCTTGCGCGTTCCGGTGACGCAGGGCCTGAAAGACATCTATGCGATGGATATGCACCTGCCTTATCAGGCCGCGTGCGACGGGCGCTTCAGCGTGACGGCGTTCGGGCGTCTGGCGGCGGCCATTTCGGTCGTGCGCACGGCGCTGGTGCAAAAGAACGCGCAAATTCCGGATGCGGTGGCGACGCTGGATACGGCGATCGGCGTTTTGCTGGCAGTCCGTTCGCGCGGCGATGCGACCGGGCAGTGGGAGATCAATGCGGACGAGCGTCCCGTCGTACTGGCGGGAATCGAAGCGGCCGAGGCCTGCATCGGTGTGCTCGATGTTGCATTGCTGGCGCAGACGGCGGCGCTGCTGCAGGAGCAACTGGCGCAGGAATGATTTCGGGATGATTCCGCGACAAGACTGGAGGCGGACCCAGAGTCGAACTGGGCTCTACGGATTTGCAATCCGTTCTTGACCATATGAGAAGGAACCTCATTTCAATCTCCCAAAGGATTGGGACACCAAAATGTGACACCTTGGTATAGCGGAAAAAGAAAAGCCGTTGATTTCTCAACGGCTTAACTAATGCTGGCGGAGTGGACGGGACTCGAACCCGCGACCCCCGGCGTGACAGGCCGGTATTCTAACCAACTGAACTACCACTCCATAAACTTTTACTGCCATTCTGGTGGGTGCTGACGGGATCGAACCGCCGACAATCGCCTTGTAAGGGCGGTGCTCTACCAGCTGAGCTAAGCACCCTTGGAAAGCGGCGCATTATACAGAAACTTTAATTTTTGCCAACCGAAGAATCACAAAAGAGTGCAAACCGGCTTGCCGGAAAGTGAATGGGCGCGGCGCAAAGCCGCTCGCCGCGCCATTCACCTCGCAGATCAATGCTTGAGAGCGATTGCCGGATTGGATTCGGCAATCGCAGCCGGAGGCACCACGGGCGCTTCGGGTTCGGGCAGGGGTTCCGGCTTGCGCTCCAGCGCCAGTTCCAGCACCTGTTCGATCCATTTGACCGGATGGATGTCGAGCTTGTTCTTCACGTTATCCGGAATCTCGACCAGGTCCTTGACGTTCTCTTCCGGGACCAGCACCACCTTGATGCCCCCGCGCTGCGCGGCCAGCAGTTTTTCCTTGAGCCCGCCGATCGGCAATATCTCGCCGCGCAGCGTGATCTCGCCGGTCATCGCCACATCGGCGCGCACCGGAATCCCAGTCAGCGCCGACACGATGGCGGTGCAGATTCCCGCGCCGGCACTTGGGCCGTCCTTCGGCGTCGCGCCTTCCGGCAGGTGGATATGCAGATCGTTCTTCTCGTAGAAGTTCTCCGGGATGCCGAGGGAACGGGCGCGGCGGCGCACCACGCTGAGCGCGGCCTGAATCGATTCCTGCATCACCTCGCCCAAAGTGCCGGTTGTTGTCGTTTTGCCTTTGCCGGGAAGGACCGCCGTTTCGATGGTCAACAATTCGCCGCCCACCTCCGTCCAGGCCAGACCGGTGACCTGACCGACCTGATTGTTCTTTTCGGCAATGCCATAGCTGTAGCGTCGAACGCCCAGATATTTGTCCAGATTGCGCGCGCTGACCGTGACCTTGCGCACCTGGTCCTTCGTCAGCAATGCTTTCACGATCTTGCGGCAGATTTTTGAAAGCTCGCGTTCCAGGCCGCGCACCCCCGCCTCGCGCGTGTAGTAGCGCAGGATGTCGCGAATGGCGCTTTCCGAAACATTGACCTCTTCCGGCTTGAGGCCGCTGTTCTTGATTGCCTTCGGCAACAAATAGCGGATCGCGATATTGACCTTCTCGTCTTCCGTGTAGCTCGACACGTGGATCACCTCCATGCGGTCGAGCAACGGCGCGGGTATGTTCATGCTGTTGGAGGTGGCAACGAACATCACGTCCGACAGGTCGTACTCGACCTCCACATAGTGATCGACGAACGTATGGTTCTGCTCCGGATCGAGCACTTCGAGCAACGCCGACGAGGGGTCGCCGCGGAAGTCCATCCCCATCTTGTCCACTTCATCCAGCAGGAACAGCGGGTTCTTTACCCCGGCCTTGCTCATGTTTTGCAGAATCTTGCCGGACATCGAGCCGATGTAGGTGCGGCGGTGGCCGCGAATCTCCGATTCGTCGCGCACGCCGCCCAGCGACATG
Source organism: Ferrigenium sp. UT5 (assembly GCF_045866295.1). Taxonomy (NCBI): domain Bacteria; kingdom Pseudomonadati; phylum Pseudomonadota; class Betaproteobacteria; order Nitrosomonadales; family Gallionellaceae; genus Ferrigenium; species Ferrigenium sp. UT5. The sequence goes on along the minus strand of NZ_BAAFRY010000017.1, from coordinate 26,687 downwards.
CGCACGAACTTGCGATTGGTGGCGCGCGCGATGGATTGCCCCAGCGAGGTCTTGCCCACCCCCGGCGGACCGACCAGGCAGAGGATGGGCGCTTTCATCTTTTCCACGCGCTGTTGCACCGCGAGATATTCGACGATGCGTTCCTTGACCTTTTCGAGTCCGTAGTGATCCGCCTCCAGAATTTCTTCCGCGTGCTTGAGGTCCGTGTCGATCTTGGTCTTTTTCTTCCACGGCAAGCCGATCAGCACATCGATGTAATTGCGCACCACGGTCGCCTCGGCCGACATCGGCGACATCAGGCGCAGCTTCTTCAGTTCGGATTCTGCCTTGGCGCGCGCCTCCTTCGGCATGTGCGCCGCCTTGATCTTTTTCTCGATCTCCTCGATATCGGCGCCGTCCTCGCCCTCGCCCAGTTCCTTCTGGATCGCCTTGACCTGCTCGTTCAGGTAATACTCGCGCTGGCTCTTTTCCATCTGCCGTTTGACGCGGCCACGGATGCGCTTCTCCACCTGCATGATGTCCAGCTCGGCCTCGAGCAATCCAAGCAGATGTTCCAGACGTTTGCGCACGTCGAAAATCTCCAGCACTTCCTGCTTCTGTTCCAGCTTGAGCGGCAGATGGGCGGCAATGGTATCGGCCAGGCGACCGGCATCGTCAATGCCCGCGAGGGAAGTCAGGATTTCCGGGGGGATTTTCTTGTTCAGCTTCACGTACTGGTCGAACTGGCTGATCAGCGCGCGACGCATCGCCTCGGCTTCGCTGTCCGGGTGTTCATCCAGCGGGACGGTTTCAATTTCCGCATCCAGATGGGACTGGTCATCTACCACGCGGACGACCTTGGCGCGCTGAATGCCCTCCACCAGCACCTTGACCGTGCCGTCCGGCAATTTGAGCATCTGCAAAATATTCGCAATGCTGCCGATGCGATAGATGTCTTCGGTCGCCGGTTCGTCCTTGGCGGCCGATTTTTGCGCGACCAGGATGATGCTTTTCCCGGCCTCCATCGCGGTCTCCAGTGCCTTGATCGATTTGGCGCGTCCGACGAACAAGGGGATGACCATGTGGGGAAAAACCACGACGTCGCGCAGGGGCAAGAGCGGAAACAGGTTCGCGAGTTCTGGATTGGTATTGGATTCGGTCATGGCAGTCGGATTGAGTTAGCGTGGCGTTCGAGGTGGGGGCGCGAAAACGCAATTCAAGCCCGCACCCCGTTCAAGCCACTTTGGGCGTATCGGCGTACATGATTATTGGAGCGATTTCGCCGGTCCCGGTTTCATCCAGCACGACTTTTTCCACCTTGTCGGTAGAAGGGAGATCGAACATGGTGTCCAGCAAAGCCTGCTCAAGAATGGAACGCAACCCGCGCGCGCCCGTCTTGCGCGCCAGCGCTTTTTTGGCAACGACGTCCAGCACGTGATCGGTGAATTCGAGTTCCACCCCTTCCATGGCCAGCAATTTCTGATACTGCTTGGTCAGGGCATTGGTCGGTTCGGTCAAAATCCTCACCAGTGCGGCCTCATCCAGCCCTTCCAGCGTCGCCACCACGGGCAGACGTCCGACAAACTCGGGAATCAAGCCGAACTTGATCAGGTCTTCGGGTTCCACTTCGCGCAGCACCTTGCCCACATCCTGGCTATCTTCACGTTTGGCCAGATTCGCGGAAAAACCGATCCCGGCCTTCTCCGAACGGTTGCGGATGACTTTTTCCAGACCGTCGAAGGCGCCGCCGCAAATGAACAGGATATTGGTGGTATCGACCTGCAGGAAATCGGTATTGGGATGCTTGCGCCCGCCCTGCGGGGGAATGGAGGCCTTGGTGCCCTCGATCAATTTCAGCAGCGCCTGCTGCACCCCTTCGCCGGATACATCGCGTGTGATCGACGGGTTGTCCGACTTGCGCGAGATCTTGTCGATCTCGTCCACATAGACGATCCCGCGTTGCGCCCGCTCGACATCGTAGTCGCAGGCCTGCAGCAGTTTCTGGATGATGTTCTCGACGTCCTCACCCACATAGCCCGCCTCGGTCAGGGTTGTCGCGTCCGCCATCACGAAGGGCACATTGAGCAACCTGGCCAGTGTCTGTGCCAGCAGCGTCTTGCCCGAACCGGTGGGGCCGATCAGCAGGATGTTGCTTTTCGCCAGCTCGACCCCGTCGTCGTTCTTGTGTTTCAGGCGCTTGTAGTGGTTGTACACCGCGACCGAAAGGATCTTCTTGGCCTGGCGCTGCCCGATCACATATTCGTCCAGGCGCTCGCAAATCTCGTGCGGCGTCGGCAAATCGTGTTTGTCGGACTTGCCCCCCTCGACCGTCGCCTGGGTTTCTTCGCGGATAATATCGTTGCAGAGCGCCACACATTCATCGCAGACGAAGACCGATGGCCCGGCGATCAGTTTCCTCACCTCGTGCTGGCTCTTGCCGCAGAACGAACAATACAGCAGCTTGTCGCCCTTGTTGATTTCAGTGGTCATCTCGCTCCTCCTTCCCGTTGCGGCCGCTTGCGCGGGTCAAACTCGCTTGTCCAGAACCTGGTCGATCAGACCATAGTTCACCGATTCGGTTGCAGTCAGGAAATTGTCGCGCTCGCTGTCGCGCGCGATTTCTTCCACACCGCGCCCGGTGTGCAGCGCCATCAGCGCGTACAGCCGCTCGCGCAGGCTCAATATGTACTTGGCATGAATCTCGATATCGGTCGCCTGCCCCTGGAACCCGCCCAGCGGCTGGTGAATCATGACCGTCGAGTTGGGCAAGGCAAAACGTTTGCCCTTCGCGCCCGCCTGCAACAGGAACGCCCCCATCGAGGCCGCCATGCCGATGCAGAGGGTCGAGACCTGCGGCTTGATGAACTGCATGGTGTCATAGATCGCCATGCCGGCCGAAATCGAGCCGCCCGGAGAGTTGATGTACAGATGAATATCCTTGTCCGGATTCTCCGATTCAAGGAACAGCAACTGCGCCACCACCAGGTTCGCCACGTGATCGTCGATCGGGCCGACAAGAAAGATCACCCGCTCTTTCAGCAGGCGCGAGTAGATGTCGTAGGCACGCTCGCCGCGGCCGCTGGTCTCCACCACCATCGGGATCAGGCCGGAGTCTTGCGGTTCCATCGAATTTTTCATCGCGCCAAGCCTCATCTCAATTCTCCATCAACTCGTTCAGTTTCGCCGCCTGCTCGGTGACCTTCGCGCCCGCCATCACCCAGGCCACCACGTTGTCTTCCAGCACCAGATTTTCGATTTCCTGGATGCGTGACTTGTCGGCACGATACCACTGCCTCACCTCTTCCGGGCGTTCGAAGCTTTGCGCATATTCATTCACCAGCGCCTCGACCTGCTCCGGCTTGGCCTGCAAGTCGTGCTGCTTGACCAGTTCGGCGAGGATCAGCCCCAGTTTGATTCTTTTTTCGGCGCGCTCAAGGAACATATCGGCTGGCAACTTCAGGCCTTGAGGAATCTTCATGCCTCGCCCTTCCATGTCGCGCACCGTCTGCTCCATGAGGCGCTGCGCCTCACCCTGTACCAGGGATTGCGGTGCATCCAGTTGGGAGACCTTGAGCAGCAATTCCATCACGCTGTCCTTGTTCCGGACTTTGACGCGACGCTGCGCTTCGCGTCCGACATTTTCACGAATCTCCTGCCTGAATTTCTCCACATCGCCATCGGCCACCCCCATCGATTTCACGAATTCCGCGTCGAGTTCGGGCAAATTCGGCGCTTCCACCGCGTGCACGGTAATGGTGAAGGTCACCTGCTTTCCGGCCACATCCTTGCCGTGGTAGTCGGCGGGGAACGTCATGTCGAAGGACTTGGTCTCCCCCGCCTTGCTGCCCAGCAGTGCATTCTCGAAATCCGGCAACATCCGTCCGGCGCCCAGCACCACGGCAAAGTCCTTGGCCGAACCGCCCTCGAACAGGTTGCCGTCGAGCATGCCCGAGAAATCGATGCGCACCTGATCGTCATTCTGCGCGGCACGATCCGCCGTTTTGTATTCGACGCGCTGCTTGCGCAGCGTCTGGATGGTTGCTTCCACGTCCGCCTCTTCCAGGTTGAACACCGTGCGGGTCACGCCTTCCCCGGAAATATCGCCGATGACGACTTCCGGAAAGACTTCAAAAGTTGCGCTGTATTCGATCTCGGGCGCGTTCAGGTCAGCCGTCTTGATCTCGAACTGCGGATAGCCGGCCACCTGCAGTTTATTCGCGCTTGCCGCCTCGGCAAACGAGCGTTGCAAACTTTCCCCCAGAACTTCCTGTTGCACCGAATCACCATATTGCTGCTCCAGCACCTTCAAGGGCGCCTTGCCCTGACGGAAGCCGTGGATTTTGGCGGTACGTCCCAGTCGCTTTAGCCGGTTTTCCACTTCGAGACGAATCTGCGGCTGCGCAACGGAGGCGTTCAGGCGACGCTGCAGGCCGCCCAGGGTTTCGATATTAGACATACTTCAATTCCTCAATGAATAAATGATTGCAGAACAAAAAACGCGCCGGATGATACAGCAAAGCGGGCGCTTGGACCCGCCCGGCCGATCATTCTTCGTGTGGCTTCACTGCCGCCAGCCCCCACACCTCGCGGTTGTAGTCCATGATGGTGCGGTCGCTGGAAAATTTCCCGCTGGTGGCCGTATTGATGATGCTCATGCGGGTCCAGTTCTCCTGATCGCGATAGGCCGCCGCAACCTGGTTCTGCGCCTCCACATAAGCGCGGAAATCGGCCAGGGTGAGCCACGGGTCATGCGGGTTCAGCAGCGACTGGACAATCGGATCGAACAAGCCGGGCTCGAACAGGTTGAAATGATGGCTTTGCAGGAGGCCGATGACCCGGCGCAAATCCTCGTCAGCCGCCATGATCGCGGCCGGATCGTAATGCCCGCGTGTCGCTTCGACCTGGTCGGCAGTCAGGCCAAACAGGAAGAAGTTCTTTTCTCCTGCCTCTTCCCGGATTTCGATGTTCGCGCCATCCAGCGTGCCGATGGTCAGCGCGCCGTTCATCATGAACTTCATGTTGCCGGTGCCCGAGGCTTCCTTGCCCGCGGTCGAAATCTGCTCGGACAACTCGGCCGCCGGGCAAATCACCTCCATCGCCGACACGCGGTAATCGGGCAGAAACACCAGTTGCAGCAGGCCTTTCGTGTCCGCGTCCTGATTGATCACTTCCGCGACCGCATTGACCAGGCGGATGATGCGCTTCGCCATGTCGTAACCGGGTGCCGCCTTGCCGCCGATCAGGACGCAACGCGGTGTCCAGTCTGCGGTGTCGCCACGTTTGATGCGGTCGTACAGATGGATCACATGCAGCACATTGAGCAGCTGCCGCTTGTATTCGTGGATGCGCTTGACCTGCACATCGAACATCGCCTGCGGGTCGAAGGCTACGCCGCAATCGCGCTGCACCATCGCGGCCAGACGCTGCTTGTTGTCCTGCTTGATCTTGCGCCATTGGGCACGGAACGCCTTGTCATCCGCAAATTTGCGCAAGTTCTGCAATTCCGCCAGGTTGGTGCGCCACGCCTCGCCGATGGAGGCGTCGATCAGCGCGCTCAATTCCGGATTGCTCCAGGCCAGCCAGCGGCGCGGCGTCACGCCGTTGGTCTTGTTATTGAATTTGCGAGGCCACATTTCGTAAAAATCGCGGAACAAGTATTGCTGCAGCAGCTGCGAATGCAGGGCGGCCACGCCATTGACGGAATGGCTGGCAACAACTGCCAGATAGGCCATGCGCACTTGCGGCTGCCCCCCCTCCTCGATGATGGACATGCGCCGCACCCGCTCCACGTCTCCGGGCCAGCGCAATGAGACCTGCTCGAGGAAACGGGCATTGATCTCGTAAATGATTTCGAGCAAGCGCGGCAACAGGCGACCGAACATGGCCACCGACCACTTCTCCAGAGCTTCCGGCAACAGGGTGTGATTGGTATAGGCCATGGTCTCCTGCGTGATGTGCCAGGCCTCATCCCACTCCAGGTGGTAATCGTCCAGCAGCAGGCGCATCAGGCAGGCAACGGCGCAGGTGGGATGGGTGTCATTCAACTGAAAGGCGTTCTTGGCGGCGAATTGCGAAAAATCTTCGCCATGCTTGGCCACCCAGCGGTTGATCACGTCCTGCAGGCTGGCCGAAGCGAGAAAATACTGCTGGCGCAGGCGCAGTTCCTTGCCGTTCTCGCTGGCATCATTCGGATAGAGCACCATGGTGATGTGCTCGGCCGCATTCTTCGCGGCTACCGCCTCGGTATAGCTGCCGGCGTTGAATTCTTCCAGGTTGAATTCCTCGGTGGCGGTGGATTTCCACAGGCGCAGGGTGTTCACCGTGCCGTTGCGGTAGCCGGGGATGGGCATGTCGTAGGGCACTGCCATCACATCCTGGCTGTCCACCCAGCGTGTGTGTGTCCGCCCCGACTTGCCGGTGTAGTGTTCGGTCCGTCCGCCGAACTTGACGCGAACGGCAAGCTCCGGCCGTTCCACCTCCCACGGATTGCCGTTGCGCAGCCAGTGATCGGGGTCCTCGACTTGCCGCCCCCCTTCGATGCGCTGGCGGAACATGCCGTATTCGTAGCGCAGTCCGTAACCGGTTACCGGCAACTGCAGGGTGGCGCAACTATCCAGAAAACAGGCGGCCAGACGGCCCAAGCCGCCATTGCCCAGACCGGCATCGCTTTCCTGTTCCTGCACGTCCTCCAGACGCACGCCGAAGCCGCGCATCGCCTCGGCCGTTTCCTGCTGCATGTCAAGGTTGAGCATGGCGTTGCCCATGGCGCGCCCCATCAGGAATTCGAGCGAGAGATAGTATGCCTGCTTGCCGTCCGCCTCGTCGTAGGCGCGCTGCGTGTGCCGCCAGCGTTCGATCAGGCGGTCGCGCAAGGTGTGCGCAAGGCAGGAATAGACGGGGTAGCCGGACAAGGCAAACTTGTCCCAGCCCAGCGTGTGCCCGAAGTAGCGGCGGAAGTCTTCCATCACGCTGATGGCATCGGTCCCCATCGGCGGCATACGCATGATGCTGTGTTGTTTCGGAATAAAGGGATTCGCGGGGGTATTCACAATAATTTCCTGAAAGGGAGATGAAACAGGGATGTGATTCTAACAAATAACCCCGCATCAGGCTTGGCTAGCCAAGCCTGAATGGGGTAAAACAGGCAAAAATACGACTAATCGGAACGGCGCATCGTTCCTCCGGCGGCCGGATCACCGCCACCGATGCTGATGACGTGTTGCAGATCGACCGGGGGAGGCAATTTGAGCAGGCGATAAAGGTTGGTCAGATTTTTCCTGAACAACCGGTCAAACGAGGACACGCTTTGCGCCGTGTTGTAATCGCCGAACCACCAGAACCAGTCCGATCCTTCGCAATCGGCCAGTTGCTCGGTTGCCATGCGCAGCGCTTCCGCATCAAGGCGGCCGCTGTTGGTCACAATATCGTAACTGCGCTTGGCCTCGCACAGCAGATCCCAGCCACGGTTCTTGTCGGGCGAGCCGATCCAGGTGCTGAACGTGCCATAGACCCAGCTTCCCGCAACCAGCTGCTTCAGGCGCCCGACCGTCGAACGCCGATTGGAATCCTCGGTCGTTTCGACCTGTTCGCCAAAGGTGGTGGTGACGATATGGGGATGTTGCTCCAGCCGGGCATACAGCTCGGACAGGAAGTAATAGCCGTTGTAGGGATAGTATTCCCAGGCATTCTCGCCATCCAGAATGATGGACACCACCGGATCCTGCTCGCCCTGATGCTGGCGATAGATTTCCTCCAGCTGGTGGATGAAATCCTTGGCGGCATCATCCCCGCGCCATTTTGCATACTCGAAGCCAATGCGGTCGGACAGGCTGTCATCACGGAAGAAGCAATAAACGGGCTTGTTTTCCCCTTCCAGCAGATAAGGTTTGTACAGATAGGCCAGCTTGTCCGGCAACGCATTGCCATTGGTCTCGCGTTGCAGGCTGTGCGCGAGGACCGCCTGCCCGGTAGCTGTCCATTTGAAGCCCTGCTCCCCCAGCAATTTCAGGGTCGCGCGCGACAGGCTGCCTTCGGAGGGCCACACCCCTTTTGCCCCCATCCCGAAGTTGCGCTGATGGCTTTCCACCGCCTTTGCCAGGTGCGCCTGCGCGCGGCGCAATCCGCCGGGGTAGTACCCGGCCTGCGGCAACGGCGCACCCGGCTCGCTCTCGCGGGCCGAATTGAAATCCAGCAGCAGCGGCAGGATCGGGTGATTGTAGGGTGTGGTCGATAGTTCGATTTGTCCGCGCTCGGCCAGGGCCCGATAGCGTGGCAGGATGCCCTCGATCAGTTCGCCAATCAGATTGAACAGCTCCATCCGCTCGGCAAAACTGAACTGGCTGCCCTTGGTCATCAGGCGCGCAACCACTTCGCTGCCCCGCCGCACCGACTCGCCCATCCACACCAGGTGATACCACACCAGCAAATCCGCCAGATACTGGCCGGACAGGTAGGTCACGCTCTCCCGTCCGCGGCCTTCCATCATCTTCTGCAAATCGAACAGATGCTGGTAGGCGCGATAGGGCTGCAGCATCTTGGCATGGTTGCTTTTGAAGCAGCTATCCAGAATGTGCAAGCGCTCCGGCTCGCCCAGATCATCCAATTGCTCCCGGCACAGCATCGTGAGCAGGCCGTCCCGTATCTGCCCCGACTTGAACTGTTGCGCATAATCGAGCAACTGCTCCGCCAGAATGGGCACGAAATTCACCACCGCCCTGGCTTGGGGATGTTGTTCCAGGTGATACGCCATGTCGGTGTAGTCTTTCATGGCATGCAGGTAAGTCCAGGGCAGGACATACTCGCCGGTAAGGTAATCGCGGTAGTCCGGCTGGTGCATATGCCAGCAGAAAATCAGCTTCAGTTTCTTTTCAGTGTTCTTCTTGCTATGCGACATGGGCGATTGCGAAATTAAGTTGATTTATCGGACGTTATGGATGGAGTGGCCGAGCATATCCGGGGTCACCAGGGTGACGCCGCCTTTGGAGACATAGAACCGCTTGGTGTCTTCCTCGCGATTGAAGCCGATCTGCATGCCATCCGGGATGTCGCATTTATTGTCCAGCACGACACGGTGCAATTTGACATTCTGCCCGATGCGGCAGCCGGACAGAATGACCGAATCCTTCACGTTGCTGCGTTCGCCGACGCGCACATCGGAAAACAGCAGAGAGTGCTGCACCCGGGCACCGCTGATGATGACGCCGCCGGAAACCATGGAATCGATCGCCTCGCCGCGCCGCCCCTCGTCATTGAACACGAACTTGGCCGGCGGCAACTGCTCCTGATAAGTCCAGATCGGCCAGTTCTTGTCGTAAAGGTCCAGGTCGGGCACGACACTGACCATTTCCATGTTGGCTTCCCAATAGGCATCGATCGTTCCCACGTCGCGCCAGTAGGCCTGCCCGCCCTCCTTCACGCCGACACAGCTACGTTCGTAGCGATGGGCATATACTCGATAGCGCTCGATCAGGTAAGGGATGATGTCGTGCCCGAAATCGTGGGTCGAACTCTTGGTATCGGCATCGCGTACCAGTTGCTCGTAGAGGAATTTGGCATTGAACACATAAATTCCCATGCTCGCCAGCGACCGGCCGGGTTGGCCCGGCAATTCCGTCGGGTGTGCCGGTTTCTCGGAAAACTTGACGATACGGTCTTCCTCGTCCACCGTCATCACGCCGAACCCCGTCGCCTCTTCCACCGACACCTCGATGCAGCCGATGGTCATGTCGGCTTCGCTGCGCACATGCGCCGCCAGCATCTCGCCGTAGTCCATCTTGTAGATGTGGTCGCCCGCGAGGATCACGATGTATTCCGGGTTGTAGCCGCGCAGGATGTCGATGTTCTGGAACACCGCATCCGCCGTGCCGCGATACCACTCTTCCTGGATGCGCTGCTGCGCCGGCAACAGGGCGACGAACTCGTTGAACTCGCCGCGCAGGAAACCCCAGCCCTTCTGGATATGCTCGATCAGGCTGTGCGCCTTGTACTGCGTCACCACCCCGATGCGGCGGATGCCGGAATTGATGCAGTTGGACATCGGAAAGTCAATGATGCGGAACTTGCCGCCGAACTGCACCGCCGGCTTGGCGTTCCAGTCGGTCAGATTGTGCAGGCGGCTGCCCCGTCCTCCCGCCAATACCAAAGCCACGGTATTTTTGGTCAGTGCGCTGATGAAGCGTGGTGATTGCATGTCTTGTGCCATGTTGCTCTCCCTGTTTAGCGTTCAAGTGTCTTGTTGTAAAGGTCCAGATACCGTTGCGCGCTGTGGCGCCAACCGACATCGCGCCGCATTCCGTTGAGCTGGATACGGCGGAAGGTGTTCGGGTCGCGGTAGCATTCGATCGCCCATTTGATGGTCTGTTGCAGCGCCTGCGCGCCCGGGTCGTCGAACACGAAACCGGTTCCGCCCTCCAGGCTGGCATTCACCACCGAATCGGCCAGCCCGCCGGTGCGACGCACCACGGGCGGCGTGCCGTAATGCATGCCGTACATCTGATTCAGGCCGCAGGGCTCGAACCGCGACGGCATCAGGAAAATATCCGCTCCCGCCATGATCTGGTGCGACAGCGGCTCGTCAAAGCCGATGGTGACGGAAACACGTCCGCCATGGCGCTGTGCCAGTTTCTGGTAGCGCCGCTCGAACTCCGGATCGCCGTTCCCCAGCACGGCCAGTTGCGCCCCGCTTTCCAGCAGCGGCGGCAGGCATTCCAGCAACAGATCCAGCCCCTTCTGGTAAGTCAGGCGGCTCACTACCCCGAGCAAAGGCGTCTGTTCGTTCACCTCCAGCCCCAGACGTTTTTGCAGCGCCAGCTTGCCTTGCGTCTTTTGCGCCAACACATTTTCGTCGTAGTGCACGGCCAGATGTTTGTCGCTGGCCGGATTCCACTCATCCTCGTCGATACCGTTGAGAATGCCGGACAAATGCGACTTGCGCGCCGTAAGCAAGCCCTGCATGCCGTAGCCCATCTCGGTCGCCTGAATCTCGTGCGCGTAGGTCGGACTGACCGTCACGATGTGATCCGCGTACTGCAAGCCGGATTTCAGGAAGGATAGATTGCCGTGGAATTCGACACCATGCATGTGAAACATCTGTTGCGGAATCTCCAGTGCCTTGATCCAGTCACGGTCGAAGTTACCCTGAAAAGCGATGTTGTGCACCGCCATGACGCTCTTGGCATGGGTGCCGCCAGCGGCATGCAGATAAGCCGGGACCAACCCTGTCTGCCAGTCGTTGCAATGCGCCAGTTCTGCCTGCCAGTCGATCGGCGACGCCGCGCTGCCCAGCAGGGCCGCCACTTTGGACAGCATGCCGAAACGCATCGGATTGTCCGGCCAGTCACCCCCCAGATGGTATTGATAGGGACCGGCCACACGGCAGAAATATTCCGGCGCATCCAGCACATAGACCGGCACCCCGGTATCCGGCATCTTCGCGGTCAGCAAACGAACCTTGGGTTGCCCCGCAAACACCGAAAAGGCGGCGGCCACCTTCTTGGCCTTCAAACTGTCCAGCACCTGGCTGTAGCCGGGCAGCAGCAGACGCACATCCTGTCCCAGCGCCTGCAGCGCGGCCGGCAGCGAGGCGCTGACATCGGCCAGACCGCCGGTCTTGATCAGCGGATGAACCTCGGAGGTGGCAAACAGAATGCGGGTCATGATTTTTGTCTCAATGATTTGTAGTGATTGACGAGGCCGTTGGTCGAGGCATCATGCGAGCTCACCGCTTGCGCATCCCGCAATTCAGGCAGGAGGTTGGAAGCCAGTTGCTTGCCCAGCTCCACGCCCCATTGGTCGAAGGAATTCACGTTCCAGATCACGCCCTGCACGAAGATCTTGTGCTCGTACAGCGCAGTCAGCCTGCCCAGAGTGCGCGGCGTCAGGCGCTCGAACAGAATCGAATTGGTCGGCTTGTTGCCGGAAAATACCTTGTGCGGCAGCAGCATGGCAATGCCCGCCTCATCCATGCCGGCCGCTTGCAGTTCGGCCCGCGCCTCGTCCGCGTCCTTGCCCTTCATCAGCGCCTCGGTCTGCGCGAAATAGTTGGAAAGCAGGGTCGCGTGATGCTCGCCCAGCGGATAGTGACTGTTCGCCGGCGCAATGAAATCGGCCGGGATCATTTGCGTGCCCTGATGGATCAGCTGGTAGTACGCATGCTGGCCGTTGGTGCCGGTGCCGCCCCACAACACCGGACCGGTCGCGTAATCCACGGGTTGCCCCTGGCGGTCCACATATTTGCCGTTGCTCTCCATGTCGGCCTGCTGGAAATAGGCAGTAAAGTATTCCAGCGACTGGTCATAAGGCAGGATGGCATACGTCGGCGCATCGTGAAAATTGCGGTACCACACCCCGAGCAGCGCCAGAATGACCGGCATGTTTTGCTCCAGCGGCGCGCTGCAGAAATGCTGGTCCATGTCATACGCGCCGCGCAACAATTCCTCAAAATTCTCCATGCCGACATACAGCGCAATGGATAGCCCGATGGCAGACCACAGCGAATATCGCCCGCCCACCCAGTCGGAAAACTCGAACATGTTGTTCGGGTCGATGCCGAACGCGTCCACCGCGCGCGCATGGGTGGACAGCGCGACGAAGTGCTTGGCCACCTGGCTCGCGTCGCCCGCATGACGCAACAGCCAGTCGCGGGCGGAGTCCGCATTGAGCAGGGTTTCCTGGGTGGTGAAGGTCTTGGAAGCGACGATGAACAGCGTGGTTTCGGGGTCCAGTCCGGCAAGACACGTCGCGATGTCCGTCCCGTCCACATTGGAGACGAAATGCGCGCGCAATTCGGCTGATGCATAGGGTTGCAGCGCCCGGCACACCATCAGCGGCCCGAGATACGAACCACCGATGCCGATGTTCACCACATCCGTGATGGGCTTGCCGCTGTAGCCGCGCCAGACGCCGTTGCGCACGCTGTTGACGAACAGGCGCATCTTTTCCAGCGTATGCCGAATGCCGGTCAGGACATCCACGTTTTCCACCCGGATCGGTGCGTGCGCCCGATCGGTTGCCGCGCGCAGGGCGGTATGCAGCACCGCCCGATTCTCGGTGAAGTTTATTTTTTCGCCGGCGAACATCCGGTCGCGCCAGTCCGCCACCTGGGCCTGCCGCGCCAGTTGCAGCAGCAGGCGCAAGGCTTCGTCGTCGATCAGGTTTTTCGAATAGTCGAGCAACAGATCGTCGAATTTGAGCGAATAGCGGGAAAAGCGCTGCGCATCTTTTACAAAGGCCTCGCGCAACGAAAAATCACGCAGTGTTTCCCGATGTTGCCCTAACGCCTGCCAGACTGGAGACTGAGTCAATTGAGACATATAAAAACCTATCTGATCCTGCTCTGAATTTAACGCATCCGCTCCAGTACGATACCGGCCAATGGCGGCAGCAGCACCTCGATCGACTGGTCCATGCCGTTGCATTTCTCGTCGCTGGTGTACAGGCCAAAACCGTTGCCGCTATTGGAGCCGCCGTAATAATGCGAGTCGCTGTTGAAAATCTCGCGGTAGCCCCCCTTGCGCGGCACGCCGATGCGGTATCCCGGGCGCGGCACCGGGGTGAAGTTCAGGGCGACGATCACCTCTGAACCATCCCGCGCGATGCGCCGATAGACCAGCACCGACTGGTCTGCATTGTTGCAATCGATCCAGGCAAAACCCTCGTGGGAAAAGTCCAGCTCGTGCAAAGCCGGCACATCCATGTACAAATGATTGAGATCGCGCGACAGGGTCTTCATGCCGCTGTGCTCTTGCCGCCCCAGCAGATACCAGTCAAGCTCGGCGCCGACGCCCCATTCGCGTCCCTGGGCGAATTCATTGCCCATGAAATTCAGTTTCTTGCCTGAAATCGTCATCTGGTAAGTGAACAGCAGACGCAAGTTTGCAAACTTTTGCCAGGCGTCCCCCGGCATCTTGTCGAGCAGGGATTTTTTGCCGTGCACGACTTCGTCATGTGAGAACGGCAGCACGAAGTTCTCGGTATAGGCATACAGCTGACCGAAGGTGAGCATGTTCTGGTGATAGCGCCGATGCACCGGATCGAGCTCAATGTAGGACAAGGTGTCGTTCATCCAGCCCATGTTCCATTTCATGGAAAAACCCAGTCCACCAAGATAGGTCGGGCGCGACACCATCGGCCAGGAAGTGGATTCCTCGGCCAGGGTCAGGGTGCCGGGAAACTTCTCGTGCGTCATCACGTTCAATTCGCGCAGGAAATCCACCGCCTCGATATTCTCGCGTCCGCCGAATTTGTTCGGCAGCCACTGTCCGGCCTTGCGCGAGTAGTCCAGGTACAGCATGGACGCGACCGCATCCACGCGCAGACCGTCGATATGGAATTCCTGCAACCAGAAATAGGCGTTGGCCAGCAGGAAGTTGCGCACCTCGTTGCGACCATAATTGAAGATCAGCGTGCCCCAGTCCTGATGCTCGCCCAGACGGGGATCCTCATGCTCATACAGCGCGGTGCCGTCGAAACGCGCCAGCGCAAACGCATCCTTGGGAAAGTGCGCCGGCACCCAGTCGAGGATCACCCCGATGCCCGCGATGTGACAGCTATCCACAAAATAACGGAAGTCGTCCGGCGTACCGAAACGGCTGGTCACCGCAAAATAACCGGTCGTCTGATAGCCCCACGACTCGTCGAGCGGGTGTTCGCTGACCGGCATCAGTTCGATGTGGGTATAACCCATCTCCTGCACGTAGGGGATCAGCGTGTCGGCCAACTCGCGGAAATTGTAGAAGCGCCCATCCCAATGCTTGCGCCAGGAACCGGCGTGCATCTCGTACACATTCAACGGCAGATGCTGCCAGTCGCGCACCGCGCGCTGCTCCATCCAGGCCGTATCGCGCCAGGTGTAGGCGCCCAGCGTGGTCACCCGGGTTGCCGTGCCCGGGCGCATCTCGAAACTGAAGCCATAAGGATCGGACTTGGTCAGCAACTCGCCGCTACCGCGATTGCGAATCTCGAACTTGTAGAACTCGCCCAGGCCGATATCCGGCACGAACAGTTCCCACACACCGCTGCTGCCCAGCGAACGCATCGGGTAAACGCGCCCGTCCCAGCCGTTGAAATCGCCGACCACGCTCACGCGCTCCGCATTCGGCGCCCACACTGCAAAACGCACGCCCCACACGCCCTGCACTTCCATGTGATGGGCACCCAGCATGCGGTAGGATTCCTGCAACTTGCCCTGTGCAAACAGATGCAGATCGTAGTCGCTGATGCTGACGCCAAAAGTGTAGGGATCGTGCACTTCCAGCAGGTGATTGAAATAATTCAGTTGCAACAGACAGGGGACCGGCAATGCCTGCTTACCGCGCCAGGTGAACAACCCCGCCGCATCAACGCGTTCCAGCGGCAGCCACGTCTTGCCATCATGCACTGATACCGCACTGGCATAGGGCTGGAAGACGCGCAATACATATTCGGATTTGATTCGGTGCAATCCCAGATAAGCAAAGGGATCATGGTGACGAGCTTCTAAAACCGCAAGCTTATTCTGACTTTCTGTTGGCATATATCGCTCCCTCCCCCGAAATATAGCCTTTTAAACTGGAACTAACAATGACATCGACACCAAAACCCCGGTTAAGCCATGGGAGCATGACGCGTATCGCGGGGTACACCGATTTCAGGCAACCTTGAAATTCTGCCCATGGGCATCGCAACCTCTCGGCTAATTTGGATAGAGATGACAATGCACGAAATGGCTGTTTCCATTCACCCGGCGGGCATCCGGATAAGCGGAACAGGCCGCCAGCCGCTGCGGGCAACGCGGCGCAAAATAGCAACCGGAAGGCGGGTCGGCGGGAGAAGGAAGGTCGCCTTCCAGCCTGACGTATTCCCTGCCCGCACCGTCGATTCGCGGCACCGCAGACAACAATGCCCGGGTGTACGGATGCTGCGGGTCATGCATCACTTCACCGGTTGTGCCGCGCTCGACGATGCGTCCCAGATACATCACGCACACCTCGTGCGCCAAGTACTCCACCACCGCCAGATTGTGCGTAATGAACAGGTAACTCAAGCCCAGCTCTTCCTGCAGCAGTTTCAACAGATTCAATATCTGCGCCTGCACCGACACATCCAGCGCCGAAGTGGGTTCGTCGCAAATCAGCAGCCGGGGCGATACCGCCAGCGCGCGCGCGATGGCGATGCGCTGGCGCTGACCTCCTGAGAACTCGTGCGGATAGCGCCACTTGCTGTCGCGCGCCAGCCCGCATTTGTCGAGCAGGCCATCGATATGCCTTTGCCGCGCGGAACTGTCCCCGTCAATCCGCAGCGCACGCATGCCCTCTTCCAGGATTTCCGCCACGCGCATCTTGGGATTGAGCGAGGCACAAGGGTCCTGGAATACCATCTGCATGCCTGCGCGATGATCGATTCCGCGTAATTCGCGCCCGTCGAAACGGACCCTGCCTGCCGTGGGCCGATGCAAATTCAGCAAGGCCTTGCCCAGCGTGGTCTTGCCGCAACCAGACTCGCCCACCAGCGCCAGGGTGCGGCCGCGTGGAATCTCGAAAGAGACACCATCGACCGCCTTCACCTGACCGACCACGCGCTGCAGCAAGCCCTTGCGGATGGGGAAGTGAACTTTCAGGTCTTCAACCTCCAAGAGTGCCGAGTGCCGAGCATTGAGAGCCGAGTATTGAGTGCTGAGTATCGAATGCTGAATGGCAGACTCGGAAATCTGCTCTCGGTACTCGGCACTGGCATATAGATGACACCTCACCTCGCGCCCGTCTTCAACTGCACACAGTTCCGGCATCTGATCTCGGCACAGCTCCAACGCCCGGTCGCAGCGCGGGGCGAAGCGGCAGCCCTGCACGATACTGCCCAGCGGCGGCACACTGCCGGGAATCGCCTCCAGCACCTGTCCGCTGCGGCGAGCATCCGGCAATGCCGCAAACAACTTTTGCGTGTAGGGATGCAGCGGCCGCGCAAACAATTGTTCGCGCGACGCCTGTTCCACGATCTGCCCCGCATACATCACGGCGACCTGATGCGCGTTCTCCGCCACCACCCCGAGGTCGTGCGTGATCAGCAGCATTGCCATGCCGGTCTTGTTCTGGGTCTCGCGCAGCAGTTGCAGCACCTGCGCCTGGATCGTCACATCCAGCGCGGTGGTGGGCTCGTCGGCGATCAGCAGTTGCGGATTCCCCGCCAGTGCCATCGCGATCATCACGCGCTGTTTCATGCCGCCCGACATTTGAAAGGGATATTCATCCACGCGACGCGATGCGTCAGAAATGCCAACCTGATCGAGCAATCCGATGCATTGTTGGCGTGCCACATCACCACGCAGAGCACCATGGAACTCCAGCACCTCGGCGATTTGTTCGCCCACGCTCATCACCGGATTCAGGCTCAATCCCGGTTCCTGAAAAATCATCGCCATCTGCCCGCCGCGCACCCGGCGCATCTCGCGCTCGCTCAAACCGGACAGTTCCACGCCATCCAGCCGTGCCGAGCCGCTGCCCGGCAGTACACCATCCGGCAACAGCCGCATCAGCGCCAGCGCGGTCATCGACTTGCCGCAACCCGATTCGCCCAGCAGGGCAAAGGTCTCTCCCGCCCGGAGGTCGAACGAAATGCCATCGACGATCGCCGTCCCCGCCCGCAAACGCACGACGAGCCGATCGACCTGCAACAGCGGCGCTGCGGATTCGAGTCCTGACCGGTCTGTCACTGCACCACACTCCCTGCTTCGAGCCGCAATTGCCGACCGCACCGTCCCGCCAGCGCCACATCATGCGTCACCAGAATCAGCGTCGTACCCTGCGCGCGGTTGAGTTCCAGCATCAGCTCGATGACCTGCGCCCCGGTCGCGTGATCCAGATTGCCGGTCGGCTCGTCGGCAAAAAGTATCCTGGGACGGGTGACAAACGCGCGCGCCAACGCGACGCGCTGCTGTTCGCCACCGGAAAGGTGTTGCGGCCGATGCAGGCTGCGCGCGCTCAAACCCACCTGGGCCAGCGAATGCTCGGCACGCTGGCGCGCATCCTTTGCACCCGCCAGTTCCAGCGGCAGCATCACGTTCTCCAGCGCATTCAGCGCCGGCAGCAACTGGAATGACTGGAACACGAATCCGGCCAGCTCGCCGCGCAGGCGCGCCCGCCCGTCCTCATCCAGCGCAAAAATGTCGATGCCGTTCAAGGACACGCTGCCGCGGGTCGGCACATCCAGTCCGGCCAGCAATCCGAGCAGCGTGGATTTGCCGGAACCGGAAGACCCGACGATGGCAAGGCTTTCCCCCGGCGCCACCGCGAAACTGACATCGCGCAAAATCATAAGCGGGCGATCGCCACTTAACACTTGCTTGGTAAGCCCTGCTGCTTGCACAATCGAAACCATGAAGACTTTCCTTAAACTCGTTTTTCTGCTCGCCGCACTGGCAACGGGCGGTTCTGCCCAGGCGGCCAGGACCCTATTGGTATTTGGCGACAGTTTATCAGCCGGCTACGGCATTGCGCGTACAGACTCATGGGTAAATCTGTTGCGGCTGGAACTGAAAAAATCGCACCCACAATTCGATGTGGTGAATGCCAGCATCAGCGGAGAAACCACGGCAGGCGGCCTGCGGCGCATCGGGGCCGCTTTGCAGCAACACCAACCGACCATCGTGATCCTGGCATTGGGCGCCAACGACGGATTGCGCGGCACACCGCTCGCCCTCACCGAACAGAATCTCGACCGCATCATCGAACAGAGTCGCGCCGCGCAGGCAGGGGTGCTCTTGCTCGGCATGCGGCTGCCTCCCAACTATGGCGCGGATTACACGGCGCGCTTTCAGGCGCTCTACCCGAAACTGGCACGCAAGCACAAACTGCCCATTTTGCCCTTCATGCTGGAAGGCATCGCGGCTGAACAGTTCCTGCCGGACAATCTGCACCCGAATGCCGCAGCGCAGCCGATCATCATGCAGAATGTGATGCAACACTTGAAGCCACTCCTGAACAGATGAGCAACCACCTTATCCACGAGACCAGCCCCTACCTGCTGCAGCACGCCGAGAACCCGGTGGACTGGCACCCGTGGCGAGCCGAAACCCTGCAACTCGCCCGTGCGCTAGACAAACCCATCCTGCTTTCCATCGGCTACTCCGCCTGCCACTGGTGCCACGTCATGGCGCACGAGTCGTTCGAGGATGAAGCCGTCGCGGCGGTGATGAACGCGCACTTCGTCAACATCAAGGTGGACCGGGAAGAGCGCCCCGACCTCGACCAGATCTATCAGAATGCGCATTATCTGCTCGCCCGCCGCAGCGGCGGCTGGCCGCTCACGATGTTCCTCGCGCCGGATGGAACGCCGTTCTACAGCGGCACCTATTTCCCCCGGCAGGCGCGTTATGGATTGCCCGGTTTTGCCGAACTGTTGTTGCGCGTGTCTGCCGCCTTTCACGAAAAACGCAGCGAACTAACCGCACAGGGACAACAGGTCATCGCGGCCCTAGCCGCATGGCAGCCGGCGAAAAACACGGACGAGGCCATGCTCGACAGCACGCCGATCACAGCGGCTATACAGCAACTCAAGACGGATTTCGATCCGGTCCATGGCGGATTCGGCGGCGCGCCGAAATTTTTGCATCCGGCAGAACTGGACTTGCTGTTGCACCAGGGACACCCCAAGCAGGACGAACAAAGCCGCCATACCGCCCTGTTCACCCTGCAACAGATGGCCCTGGGTGGACTGTATGACCAGTTGGGCGGCGGCTTCTGCCGTTACAGTGTGGACGACGTCTGGGACATCCCGCACTTCGAGAAGATGCTGTACGACAACGGGCTGTTGCTCGGTGTCTATTGCGATGCCTGGTTGAACAGCCGCGATCCCCTGTTCGCGCGCGTGGTCGAACAGACGGCCGACTGGGTGATGCGCGAGATGCAATCTCCATCCGGCGGCTATTACGCCTCGCTGGATGCCGACTCGGAACACGAGGAAGGCAAGTTCTATGTGTGGCAACGCAACGACATCCGCGACCTGTTGACGGAAGAAGAGTACGCCGTCGTCGAACCCTATTACGGCCTAGACCGCTCCCCCAACTTCGAGCAGCACGCCTGGAACCTGCGCGTGAGCCGCCCGTTGAGCGAGATCGTGCAGTCGCTGCAACTTGACCAACAGCAGGCAACCGCACTGCTTGCGTCCGCGCAAGCCAAGCTGTTCGCGGCCCGCGAACAGCGCGTCCGCCCTGGCCGCGATGAAAAGATACTCGGCAGCTGGAACGGGCTGATGATCGCCGGTATGGCGAAAGCAGCGCGCGTGTTCAGACGTGATGATTGGAAAGTTTCCGCGCAGCGTGCCCTGGATTTCGTGCGCAGCACCCTGTGGCAGGACGGCAAGTTGTACGCCACGCACAAGGACGGCAAGACGCATCTGAACGCCTATCTTGACGATCACGCCTTCCTGCTGGATGCCGCGCTGGAATCGATACAGACCGAATATCGCGGGATGGATATGCAGTTCGCGGTGCAACTCGCGGACGCACTATTGGCACGCTTCGAGGATGCGGAGCGCGGCGGCTTCTACTTCACCAGCCACGACCACGAAGCGTTGATCCAGCGCAACAAGACCGGCCAAGATAACGCCACCCCGAGCGGCAACGGCATCGCTGCACAAGGCTTGCTGCGGCTTGCCGAACTGACGGGCGACACGCGCTATCGCGATGCCGCCGAACGCTGTCTGCGGCTGTTCTACCCCTTGATGCAACGAGCGGCGAGCCAGTGTTGCAGCCTGAACACCGCACTGGGCGAACTGTTGCAGCCGCCTTCCTTGCTGGTGTTATGCGGCGATGAAAAAGAGACAGCCGCCTGGCGGGCGGCTGTCTCTGAAAATTACGAACCCGAGTTGATGGTGATCACACTGCGCGGCGATGAACAGGGCTTGCCTAAAATTTTGGCAAAACCCAAATCGTCATCGACCACGGCCTGGCTGTGTCGCGGCACGCAGTGCCTGCCGCCCATCGACGACCTGGCCACACTGCAGGCCGAACTAGTGTAGTGTCGCGCGCTATCTGGAACTTATGCCAAGGTGCGGGAAGCCCTTGTGGGTCGGGTTTTAACCCGACATGTCGGACTGAAGTCCGACCCACAAAGGTTCGCAATAAGTATCGTTAAGAGTGCAGCACGACACTAGCGTAGCGTCACGCCCCCGCCCTGCGCGCCGAACCCGGGGAACATGCTCGCCACCCCGGCGCCCAGCTTCTTCGCCAGACGGTCCGCGATGTTCTCGCGTGCGGTGAAATCGACGATGTTCTCGACTTTGATGATGTCGCGCGCCACCGAATCCACACTGCCGATGCCATCCGCCAATCCCATCTCGATCGCCTTGTCGCCAGTCCAGAATAAGCCGCTGAACATCTCCGGCGTCTCATGCAGACGCTTGCCGCGCCCCGCACGCACCACGGCGATGAACTGCTGGTGGATGTCGTCGAGCAAGCCCTTGGTGAAGGCTTCGTGTTTCGGGTTGCGCGGCGAGAAGGGATCCATGAAACCCTTGTTTTCGCCCGCCGTCATCAGGCGCCGCTCCACGCCTAGTTTCTGCATGGTGCCGGTGAACCCGAAACCGTCCATCAGCACGCCGATCGAACCGACGATGCTCGCCTTGTTGACGTAGATGTTGTCCGCTGCCGCCGCGATGAAATAGCCGCCCGAAGCGCACATATCTTCCACCACCACATGCAAGGGAATCTCCGGGTGCAGGGCGCGCAGGCGTTTGATCTCGTCGTTCACCAACCCGGCCTGCACCGGGCTGCCGCCGGGGCTGTTGATGCGCAGGATGACTCCTGCCGTGCGCGTGTCGTCGAACGCATCCTGCAAGCTGGAAATCAGGTTGTCGGCATTGGCCGGGCTATCGGCTGCGATGACCCCGTTGATGTCGATCAGCGCCGTGTGCTTGCCCCCGGCCAGGCCGTCCCCTTTGTCACCGGCGATATCCATCACCATCACAAATAAAAAGGACAGGTAAGCAAAGGTCAGCAACTTAAAGAAAATCCCCCAGCGCCGTGCGCGCCGCTGTTCCTGGATGGCCGACATCGCCAGCTTCTCCAGTACGTTACGTTCCCAGTTGTCACCCAGTTCAGACATATCGTTCTCCTTAACCACTCTCAAGCACCGCGTCATTCCGGCGAAAGCCGGAATCCAGCGGGTTTATCCAAATGCATTTGCATTGTCCGCGCTCCGCGCGGCGTGTTTTGATTGACTGGATTCCGGCTTTCGCCGGAATGATCGTTACGCGTTGGCCTTCAGCCAGGCGCGCAATTGATGAAAATCGTCCACCAGCGCGAGCGGATTCAACGCGCGCAACTGGTCTTCCGGGTGCGCGCCGTGGGTTACCCCCACCGCATCCACGCCGGCATTGATCGCCATCTGCAGATCGTGCGTGGTGTCGCCCACCATCAGCACGCGCTCCGGCGGCATGCCCAGTTCGTCCATGATCTCCAGCAACATGGCCGGATGCGGTTTGGAAAAGGTCTGGTCGGCGGTTCGTGTGGCCTGAAAATACGGGCGCAAACCGCTGCTGTCCAGCACCCGATCCAGCCCCTTGCGGCTCTTGCCGGTGGCCACCGCCAGCCGATATCCCGCTTCGTGCAATTCGGTAACGGTTTCCGCCGCCCCGGCATACAGGGGAATGGACGCATCCTGTGCCATGAAATAGTAGCGATAGCGTTCGGCCAGCGGCTCGTACAGGGCTGCGGGCGCCTGCGGCACGGCATGCCGCAAGGCTTCCACCAACCCCATGCCGATCACATGACGCGCCGCCTCGTCGCTCGGCACCGGCAGCCCGAGGTCGCGGCAAGCCGACTGGATCGAAGTGGCGATCACCGCAGTGGAATCCATCACGGTGCCATCCCAATCGAACACGATCAGGTCATAACGTTTGTTCATCTTGCCGTTCATCAAAAATCGAGGCGCGGATTCTATCACCGTCGGCGGGCGATCCTCGTATAATGCGCGCCCTCCCGATTGATGCTGACATGAGCCTGATCTATATCCTTGACCTGTGTGCGGTCGCGGTGTGCGCCATCACCGCCACGCTGGAAGCGCAGCGGCGCGAACTCGACCTGTTCGGGGTCGCCGTCATTTCGGTGATCGCCGGGATCGGCGGCGGCACGGTGCGCGATCTCCTGCTGGGACGCCTGCCGGTGTACTGGATCCATGATTCCATCTAT
The DNA here is from genome assembly GCF_045866295.1 of Ferrigenium sp. UT5. Lineage (NCBI taxonomy): Bacteria > Pseudomonadati > Pseudomonadota > Betaproteobacteria > Nitrosomonadales > Gallionellaceae > Ferrigenium > Ferrigenium sp. UT5. The sequence goes on along the minus strand of NZ_BAAFRY010000017.1, from coordinate 3,550 downwards.
GTGGTGGTCGGCATCACCGCCGCCATGCTCACCTTCTTCATTCAACGCAACATCAGAATTCCAAGGAATTTTTTCCTGCTACCGGATGCAATCGGCCTGGCGCTGTTCACCGTCATCGGCACCAGCATCGCCATGAGCTTGCACGTGAACTGGCTCATCGCAGCCCTGATGGGGGTCATCACCGGCGTGTTTGGCGGCGTCATCCGCGACATTCTGTGCAACGAAGTGCCGCTGATCTTTCGCACCGACATCTACGCCACCGCCGCACTGGTGGGGGCGCTGCTGCTGATCGCGCTCGACAGCTTGGGCATGGCACACAATATCGCGCTGGTTTTGTCGATGTTCGTCACCGTCGCCATCCGGCTGATCGCGATCCGCTGGCACATCCACTTGCCGCGCTTCCGCGCCTACGAATGATGAACAAGCCGCTCCCTTCCTGGCTGGTTTATTGCCGTCCCGGCTTCGAGCGCGACTGTGTGGAAGAGACCCAGGCCAAACCGCTCGAAGCGGTCGGGAACAGCGGCTACCTCGTGTTGCAGGGCAAGGCGCGTCTGGCATACAACCAACTGGCATTCGCGCGCCAATTGTTGACGCTGCTTGGGGAAGTACGCGACCTGCCCGAGCGCGACCGCCTCGCCCCGTTGCTCGCCGCCCTTCCCGCCGCGCCGGAACGCTTCGGCGCCTTGTATCTCGAAGTGCCCGACACCAACGAAGGCAAGACACTCTCCGGCTTCACCAAACGCTTCCAGCCCCTGCTGGAACAAGCACTGCGCGACAGCGAGCGTCTGACTGATGATGCCTGCCTGCCGCGACTGCACCTCTTCTTCCCGTCCGAAGACAGGGCACTGATCGCCACGAGCGACCCGCACAACAGCAGCGATGCGCTCAACGGCATTCATCGCGTCAGCATGTCTGCCGACGCACCCAGCCGTTCCTACCTGAAACTGGCCGAAGCCTTCGCCGTGTTTATGGATGAACAGGAACAGGCGCAATGGCTGAAACCACGCATGACCGCGGTGGACCTGGGCGCCGCGCCCGGCGGCTGGACCTGGCAACTGGTGCAGCGCGGCCTGCACGTGACTGCCGTGGACAATGGCCCGCTCAAAGGAGCCGCCGCCGGCCACCCGGCCGTCAAGCATCTGCGCCAGGACGGATTCAAGTTCCGCCCGCAACGTCCGGTGGACTGGGTGGTGTGCGACATGGTGGAACAACCGCAGCGTGTCGCGGCGTTGATGACGGAATGGATCGTCGGCGGCTACTGCATGAATGCAATCTTCAACCTGAAACTGCCGATGAAGAAACGGGTGGAAGCGTTAAGGATCGCGCTCGACTCCATCCGCAGCGCACTCAACAAAAAAGGTCTGCGCTACCGTCTGGAAGCCAAACAGCTCTATCACGACCGCGAGGAAGTGACGGTATTCCTGCACCGCGAGAAACGTTAGGGACACTCCCGAATTACGTCATCCCCGCGAACGCGGGGATCCGGCGTTTCACTTCCCGCCGTGCGCCGACCTGTGAGCCCAGCGTCAGGCTTCTTCGTCGATGTGATCGCTTGTGCCACCTTCCATCAGGTTGCGGAGACGGCGATCCAGCCCCGAACGCAACTCGATCAGCACCTTCTGGTTATGGATACGGCGACAAGCCTTGCGCCTATCCTCCTGCGGCAGAGGCTGCTCCGCCCCCTGTTGCTCCCGCGCGTTGGCACTCAGCGTCACCACAGTCGGCTCCACTTCCTCATGGAGGGGTTTCACCGCATGAACAGAAGTGAGCCCCCTCACCGCACGTGAAGTCGGCGTCGCGGCAGGCGGGTTGATGCTAGGCGCGAATCGCATGATGGCTCCTTTCGCAGCACAGTCACTTGATATATCGGCAGGTTTCGGCTCAGGTTAACACCAGGCCTTCAATTTTACGTCACCCTTGGAAGACTATTTTTCAGGGGAAGGTCAAGCGCGCCTACCCTATTTTTATATATTAGCGCGTCCCGCTTGAATGACGGGTTAGGCTGGACAAACCCCACGCAAGTAGCCATGCGATCAGTAGCCAAAAAGTGCATAGAAAAACCCAACCGAAGATGGTGGGTGCGCACCATCCCCAGCCGCACGCGCCATTATGCTCAAGCAAACCAGGGATGCCGATTTTATGAAACAAATAAATCGAAAGATACGGTACTGCCACGATTAAACCTGCCGGTGAATCTAGGTAACCTGGCCACACTAGCGCAGGCAAAGATAGCAAAAGAAGAGTTGCAATGATTGCGGTAAAAAATTTGAGGGTTCGTGGCTGGAACATTGTCTTGGCCTAACGTAGAAGTCACCGGCGCTGCGCGGCTTCATCGCGCAGCGTCCGTGTGGACTGCCGGGTTGGGCGGCGATGGTTAGATTCGGTTCTTTTCAACAAGCCTCCGATAATGCTCACCCAGAGCTGTAAGTCTGCAAGACTTGCTCTCCATCGCAGCGTTCCACATGTGCGGCGCGTCCACTGGTACAAGTAAATTAAGCCGGTTGTACCTTTGCAGAATTGCGAACGTTCTTGTATTTTCAGGATTCGGAGCAGGCATGCCTGAATCTCGCCCCTTCATTTCCGGCTCGTAAGTCGGGTCTAGGGGGAACTCAAATCCCGGAGCAGGGAAAAACTCTGTGATCCTTTGCAACTCCGTAGTGGGAATCGGAGGAGCCACCTTCCTTAAGGAAACAAACCGCTTTACGTTCGTTTTAAAGACCGGCCTCTGCTCCCAGGCACCGAGCGATTGGTCTATGTGGGCGTAAACACTACCGGGTGTTATGTCGCCGGTGAGATTCGCTGCGCCTCCATTGAGAGCATCGACGAAGAGGGTGGTAAAGACGCCTCTTCCATTCTCTTCCGTTGCATACTGGTCTTTCGTTGAGGCGGTGAGAACGGTTAGCCCCTCTGCTAATGAGGCTAGCTGATCAGCAGAAGGTGCGCTCCCTGCAATTCCTGAGTGGCAACTATCCAGCACGATCACTTTGTTCTTGGCTGGTGAACCGTTCGCCAATATCAATATTTCAGACAGCGAAACACCTTCGTCACCGCGTCGTGAGTCAGTGGCAAGAAGGTATCCGCCGGTCGCCTCAATATGTCCGTGGCCTGCGAAATATAACAAAGCAATTTCAGCTTCGGTTTTGAACAGTTTCTCAATTTGATCTTTCAGGTCGCCACGATCTACGCGATCACTCGGTCCCGTGCCCGCAAGTAGGAGACAATCGAAATTCACTGCGCCACCATCGTGGCGAGCCAATACAGCTTTGACCGCATGTGCGTCATCAACGCAACCGAATAGTGGACCGCCATGTTGGTAGTAGTTAATTCCGACAATTAGTGCAATTCGCATAGTGTTTGCCTTGTATCGGTTAGAGGCTATCGATGAATTTCTCGATTGCCGGCCATGTCCACACTACCGTATTGACACCAATAAGATTTGGGGTCTTCGTGAAAGAGTGTGGGTAGAATTTAGCATGAAATCCTCTGCAAGCCTTGTGGCATCTGGCAAAATCCGGTCTGCACCTGTCGCGGGAAACGGGAGGATTTCTCA
>NZ_BAAFRY010000016.1:0-62039 GCF_045866295.1 Ferrigenium sp. UT5 | reverse complement strand
CCGCAGGCAGAAGTCCAGCTTGCAACAAGGCCGGATATAAGACTGCAGCCGATTTCTGGTTTTACCAAAACACGACAAATCTCTTGCTAAACCGGGAGGCGTCCATATAAGCGCATCATGGGCATGAACAGAATTTCCAGCGTGGACGGTCTGCTGGCGCAGATGCGTGCCGCCGTCGCGGTGGCGCAAGGTCAATCGCCGACCCCGGCTGCCGGGACGGGCGGGAGCGTGGATTTTGGCACGGTGCTGAAAGCCTCCCTGGACGGGGTGAATCAGGCGCAACGCGAGGCCGGCGCCCTGCAGCAGGCGTTCGTGCTGGGCGATGACAAGGTGAGCCTCTCCGACACCATGATCGCCATGCAGAAAGCCAACATCTCTTTTCAGACTGCGGTCCAGGTGCGCAACCGGATGGTGGCGGCCTATAACGACATCATGAACATGCAGGTATAAAAATCCGTCGCACGGTTCTTGTGGGTCGGACTTCAGTCCGAAAGTGCAATCCCATGTCGGGTTGAAACCCGACCCACGGGGAACGGCGGGTTGTGGGTCGGACTTCAGTCCCGCAGGGAGCGGCAATAATCCGCCCAGTTGTTGGGCGTCTCGAACAGGCGCACGCGCTCCAGTTGCAGATGGTTGCCGTAGGTGTCCTGATAGGCGGCATCGAGCCGTTCGAACGCCACGCGCGCCAGGTTCTCCGCCGTCGGCACCACCTCCAGCACCACGGTCTTGTGTTGCGGCAGCGTGTTCAGGAAATCCAGTACCACCGTGTCGTTGCGATAGACCAGAAACGCGTGATCCCACGCATCCACGACCTTCTCCTTGGCGATGCGTTTCACATCGGTGAAATCCATCACCATCCCTTCATCTGAAACTCCCGCAGTCCTGACGACATCGCCCGACAGGGTGATCTCGATCGCATAGCGGTGGCCGTGCAGATGCTTGCACTGGCTGGCGTGGTTGGGGATGCGATGACCGGCGTCGAATTCCAGTCTGCGGGTGATGTGCATGATGCGTGTCCGGGTAAAAGTGGCGCGGATTATAGCTTGAACCTGCTAAAGGCATTAGCCACGGATGGGCACGGATGAAACCCGGATAAGACCGGAGTTGCTTATTGGTTTCTCATCCGTGTTTCATCTGTGTTGATCCGTGGCTGAATCGTTTTCCCGACTCTGAAGGCACGCACCGCATCTCTGAATGCAAGCAGCCCCTCTTTGCTTTGTTCTCCGGCGTAACGCAACGCGACATAGTCTTTGGCGAAGTCGTGGATCGCTGTGCTCAGTTCCGGTTGCGCTGCGCCGACACGTGCCGCGTAATCCAGCGCCCCCTCATGCTGCGCGCGGGGCAGCCCGGCCTTTTCCAGTTTGCGGCAGAGTTTGAGCCAGGCCGTTTGCACCGGGTCGTGGCTGCGCACGACCAACCGCCGCAACAGGATGAGGGTGAACACGCCGACCAGCAGGAAGATGCCCGCCAGCATGTTGAGTGCCATCTTCTGCCAGGTGATGTCCTCCATGCCGAGGCGGGTGAGAAAGGCGAACTGCGTTTCCGGGTTGTAACCCAGCACCCACTGGTTCCACTGGTTGGCCAGCGCATCCCAGTTGAAGCGCAGTTCACGCAGCCATTGCGGCGGATTGCGCGCCATGAAGGGCAGGGCGGCGGGGTTGCTGACTGCGGCGGACAGGCCGCTTTCGATGCGTGCCGGTGCGATGGCGGCGGTGGGGTCGTAGCGTACCCAACCGCGTTCGCCCAGCCATACTTCCGCCCAGGCATGCGCATCGGCCTGACGCAGGATGTAGTAATCCCCCAGCGCGTTGTATTCGCCGCCCTGATAGCCGGTGACCACGCGCGCCGGCACACCGGCGGCACGCAACAGATAGACGAAGCTGCCGGCATAGTGTTCGCAGAATCCTTGCCGGGTCTGGAACAGGAACTCGTCGATGCCGTTCATGCCGAGCAGCGGCGGTTCCAGCGTGTACTCGAAACCGCCCTGATTGAAATGCCGCAAGACCTCGCGCACCAAAATTTCATCAATCCCATCAGGTCGATTGCTCCCTCTCCCGCCGGGGTAACCAGCGACTTGCCCGCTTGCGGGCTTAGTCGAATGGCTAGTAGTTTCATCAGAGGGTTGGGGTGGGGGAACGCTTTCCGCTTTTGCGCGCAGGCTTTTGGCGAGCGCCAGTGCCTGCGGGTTCAAGCCGCGCGGCAGGGCGAGGGCACGCCGCAACTGCTGCGGCGGCTCGTCCGGATTGGCGCGATAGTTCAGGAAGGAACTGGCCTGATAACGGATGCGCGCATTCACCGGATTGCGGCTCAACAACTGGAAGTCCGGCGCGAGGTCGGCGGTGATGGAAAGTTTGCCCGGCATGTCGAGCGCGAACAGCCAGCGTTTGTTGTGCGGCTCCAGCGTGACGGCATAGCTGACCGGCGCGGAGGCAGCGTCGAGTCTGGGCGCTTGCAGCGTGTTGGGGCGTCCCCGCGTCCAGGTGGTGCCGTCGAAATCCCACAACACCGGGCCGCGCCAGTACATCTGCTCGCGTGCCGGAACGGTTCCGTCGAACGTCACGCGGAACGCCACCGCATCGTTCAACGACAGTTTGCTCATGCTGCCGGGCGACATGGTGTCGGACAGGCCGCTGCTGGCGTAGGCGTCTTGCGGCAGGCCCCACAGCGGGCCCTGCACGCGCGGGAACAGCACGAACAGGATCAGCGACAGCGGGATGGCCTGCAGCAGCAACAAGCCAGCGATACGCAATCGCGGCTTGAGCGCGAGCATGCCCGTGTGCAGATGGATCCAGGTCGCCAGAATGACCAGCAAGGTAAAAAGCATGAACAGCGCGGTGGGGATGCTCTGCGCGTAGAAGAAATTGGTGATGATGATGAAGCAGGAGAGATAGACGAGCACCGTGGCATCGCGTGCGGCGCGCAGTTCCAGCAGCTTGAGGGTGGATAGCAGAATCAGCAGGGTGACGCCGACCTCGCGCCCGAACAGAGAGCGGAACGTGAGCGCGATGGCGGCGACACTGGCGACGGTGATGCCGAGCAGCAGCCAGCGCGGCGGCAGTCCCTTGCCGCTGCGCGTGAGATAGGCGCGCCACAACAACAGCGCGCCGCACTCTGCGCTGACCCACAGCGGCAGGTGCGCGGCATGCGGGGCGCTGACCAGCAGGATGCAGGCGATCAGGCCGTAGATGAGCGGGGCGGTGAGTTTCATCATTCAGTCATTCCCGTGCAGGCGGGAATCCAGTTGTTCGGATGATTCCCGCGCAGCGGGTCAATACCAAGGTTTAGTCCGCTTCGCGGGCTGTTCTCATTGCTGGATTCCGGCTTGCGCGGGAATGACGAGATACTGGAAGGCAGTGCCCTCATCTTACGATTCCTTATGTCCGAACAATGCCAGCCGACGCAAACATTCCGCGCGATGCGCCGTGCCTGGCTGCGGCATCACCTCGCCATCCGGCAATCGCAATCCGTAATGCAAACCCTGCGCGTCCGCATCCAGCACCCAGCGCGTGAGCAGTTCCAGCTTGCGCTCGGGCGCGATGTCGGGAAGTTGCGACCAGTCCAGCCACAATTCCTGACCTTGCTGCGCCGCGAACTGTTTTACCTGCAACCCCTGCTCGCGCGCCAGCGCCTTCCAGGCGATGCGCGGCAGGGCATCGCCCGCCACATAGTTGCGCAGGCCGAAGAAATCTTCATCGCCTTGGGCCATGGTTTTGCCCGTGCCATCCTGTGCCGAAGCGGCCGGCAAGGGCTGCGGTGCGGCGGGTTTGGGATAGACCAGCGCGCGCACGTCGAAATGCAGGTAGGTCCAGGCTTTGAACAGGCCGAGCGGGAAGTGTGTTTCCAGGATCAGGCGCCCGCTGTCCAGCCAGCCGCGCTGTGTCGCTGCGAGCCTCAGTTCGACCGGGGTCGAGGCAGACGGCGGCAGATCAAAAATGGTTTTGTGCCCGTCATCGTCGTGCAGATGCAGTTGATGCCGTGCCAGTGTGCCGGGATTATTGAAATGGAACACAAAGCACGCTTGCTCTCCGGCGAACACCGGCTCGATATGTCCGGCATGGATTTCCAGTTGCGCCAGATTGCGGAAGGCGTACAGCAGGGTCAGCCCGCCGCTGGTGGCGAGCAGGAAGGTGAGCATATAGCCCAGGCTCAAGTTGTAATTGATGTCGCCCAGCAACATCAGCACCAGCACGAATCCAAAACCGAAGAACTGGCGCGTGGGCAGGATGTAGATGCGGCGCTGGTTGAGCACCACCGTGCCGGTTTCGACCGTGCGGCGGAAAGCCCAGTTGCGGAATCTCTGTTTTAGCGAGAGAGGCACGGAGCAGGACCCCTACTTGCCAAATAATTTCCCGATCAACCTGTCTCTGGACAGGCCGTGGTGCGAAGCGACTTCGGCCAGGATGGCGGCCAGCGTGCCGATACGCAGCGGGTCATGCAAAGGGATGGTGATATGGTGTTCTTTGGGAAGTGAACAAGTGACCCGTACATGACTGCCGGATTGACGGGTGGGCCGATATCCGAGTTGATCGAGCGACTTGATGAGTTGCGCACCGTTCAGATTGCGCGGTAATTTCATACGGCGAGTACTTCCTCGCGGGTGAAATGCAGACGGATGATCTTTGGGGCTTTACCTTCATCGAAATGACACTGCACCGCATCGCGCACTTGCCGATGCAAGCTTTCGATGTCATCCGCTTCGGTGAAGATCGATTCACCCAGTGCGCGGGCGATCAGACCGCCTTCCGGTGCTTCTTCTACGACGAACATGATCTCGTTCATGGTCAACCTTTCGATAGATATGCGCAGGCATTCTAGCACCGCAGGGTGCTAGGGGATGGCCACCGCCTCGATCAGTTCGCGCGCCAGTTTCTCGCCGTCCGAGGCTTGCGTGTCGTGCACGCTTTGCAGGCGGTGGCTGGCGACACCGGGCAGCACGGCTTGCACATCCTCGGGGATGACCGCATCGCGTCCCGCGAGCAGCGCCCAGGCGCGGGCGGCGGCCAGCAGCGACAGGCCCGCGCGCGGCGACAGACCGTGGACGAAGCGCGCCGATTCTCGGGTGTGGCGCAGGAGGGCTTGCACGTAGTCGAGCAGGGCGGGCGAGACGAACACCTGGCGCACCTGTTCCTGCAAGGCGAACAGATCGGCGGTCTGCAGCTGCGGCTTCAGATCGGCAATCAGGTCGCGCCGGTCCACGCCGGACAGCAGGCCGCGCTCGGCGGCGGCATCGGGGTAGCCGAGCTGGATGCGCATCATGAAGCGGTCCACCTGGGATTCCGGCAAGGGGAATGTGCCGATCTGGTTGGTCGGGTTCTGCGTGGCGATGACGAAGAAGGGCGAAGGCAGCGGGCGCGTCTCGCCTTCGCTGGTGACCTGGTGTTCTTCCATCGCTTCCAGCAAGGCGCTCTGCGTCTTGGGCGTGGCGCGGTTCACCTCGTCGGCGAGGATCATCTGCGAGAAGATCGGGCCGGCGTGGAACTTGAACTCGCCGCTGTCGCGCTGGTAGATGGAGACGCCGAGAATGTCGGCGGGCAGCATGTCGCTGGTGAACTGGATGCGCTGGAACTGCAGCCCCAGCGTGCGTGACAGCACATGCGCCAGCGTGGTCTTGCCCACGCCCGGCATGTCCTCGATCAGCAGATGGCCGCGCGCCAGCAGGCAGGTCAGGGCGAGCCGGATCTGTTGCGGTTTGCCGAGGATGACCTGTTCGGTCTGGGTGATGACGGCGTTCAGGGATGGGTTCATGGATGTACCGTTGCATTAAGCCCGTTCGTCCTGAGTAGGCGCGTAGCGCCGTATCGAAGGATGGGCGGGCGGGTTGATCTCATTTGCGGAAGTTCTTCTTCGCCAGAAGTGATACTGCCGACCAGTCACTTCGCATCATGGCTTCTTTTTTCTTGCGGCTCCAGCCTTTGATTTGCATTTCGGCGGAAAGCGCTTCATCTCTGCTGGAACAATCTTGCGACCAAACGAGTTCCACGGGGAGGCGGTGGGAAGTATATCCGGCGATAGCGCCTGATTGATGTTCGCCTATCCGTTTCTCCAAATCGTCCGTGTGGCCGGTGTAATAACTGCCATCAGCACACTGTAGGAGATAGACCCAGAAAGTCATCTTGTCGGAAGCTCCTTCGATACGGCGCTATGCGCCTACTCAGGATGAACAGAGTGGTTTGGATTCATGGCAACACCGCCGCCACGACCTTGCGGTCTTCCGCGACGAGGATGTTGTAGGTGCGGCAGGCAGCCGGGGTGTCCATGAATTCGATGGCGATGCCGGCCTGCAGCAGGTTGCGGTAAAGCTCCGGATGGGCGAATTGCTGCCGTGCACCGGTGCCGATCAGGATCACTTCCGGCTTCAGTTCGAGAAAATAGTCGAAATGCGCCACGGTCAGGTCGGCAAAGCCGGTGGCCGGCCAGTCGGTGCGCACGGCGCCGGCCAGCACCACCAGCGGCTGCTCGTGGCGCTGGCCATTGACGGCGACGTAGCCCTCGCCGTGCCCGGTAAAGGTCATGAGGTGCGAGGTCTTTTGCAGATGCAGGGCCAATCTTCTCTCCAATCGTTTGCCGCGGCAGGGTTGGCACAGGTAAAATCGCGCCCCTTGCGGGAATTGCCGAACGGGCGTCGAATTCTACCATCGGTCGCGCGCGCAATATCCCCGCTGACAAAGTGAGAAATCGTGAAACCCTTGCTCAAATCGACCAAACTTTCCAACGTGTGCTACGACATCCGCGGCCCGGTGATGGAGCGCGCCAAGCTGATGGAAGAGGAAGGGCAGCGCATCATCAAGCTGAACATCGGCAACCTGGCGCCATTCGGCTTCGAGGCGCCGGAGGAAATCCAGCAGGACGTGATCCTCAACCTGCCGAATTCTTCCGGCTATTCCGATTCCAAGGGCATGTTCGCGGCGCGCAAGGCCATCATGCACTACTGCCAGTCGAAGAAGATCATGGGCGTGGGACTGGATGACATCTATATCGGCAACGGCGCATCGGAGCTGATCGTGATGGCGATGCAGGGCTTGCTCAACACGGGCGACGAGGTGCTGGTGCCCGCTCCCGACTACCCACTGTGGACAGCGGCGGTCACGCTGGCAGGGGGCACGCCGCGCCATTATCTGTGCGACGAGGCCAACGCGTGGAATCCCGACCTCAAGGACATGCGCAGCAAGATCACCGACAAGACGCGCGCCATCGTCATCATCAATCCGAACAATCCGACCGGCGCGCTGTATTCGGACGACATCCTCAAAGAGATCATCCAGATCGCGCGCGAGCACGAGTTGGTGGTCTTTGCGGACGAAATTTACGACAAGATGCTGTACGACGGCGCGGTGCATACCTCGATGGCCTCGCTGGCCGACGACTTGCTGTTCGTCACCCTGAACGGCCTGTCCAAGAATTACCGGGCCTGCGGCTATCGCGCCGGCTGGATGGTGTTGTCCGGCGAGAAGAAGCATGCGCAGGACTACATCAACGGCCTGACGATACTGGCCTCGATGCGCCTGTGTTCCAATGTGCCGGGGCAGTTTGCGATTCAGACCGCACTGGGCGGCTATCAGAGTATCGACGATCTGGTGGCGCCAACGGGCAGGCTGGCGAAGCAGCGCGACCTTGCCTGGAAGCTGCTGACCGCAATTCCGGGCGTGACCTGCGTCAAGCCGAAGGCGGCGCTGTACCTGTTCCCGCGATTCGACCCGAAGCTGTACCCGATCAAGAACGACCAGCAGTTCATCCTTGAATTGCTGGAAGAGGAGAAGGTGCTGGTGGTGCAGGGCAGCGGCTTCAACTGGCCGCACCCGGACCACATCCGCGTGGTGTTCCTGCCCAACGTGGATGACCTGACGGAAGCCATTGGTCGCATCGCGCGCTTCCTCGAGAATTATCGCAAGCGGCATGGGACATGGAGCGTGTAGGTCGGGATTCATCCCGACAGGTTTTTTTTGTCGGACTGAAGTCCGACCCACAACAGGAATTGAACAGACATGAAAACGAGTAAAGCGAGTTTCGGTGAAGGCTCACGTGAGCAAGGCGAACGTTACGCCGAAACCAAACCAATCAACGTAGGATTACTCGGCATCGGCACCGTCGGCGGCGGCACCTTCACCGTGCTGCAGCGCAACGCCGACGAGATTGCGCGCCGCGCCGGCCGTCCCATCCGCATCACCGTGGTGGCGGATCGCAACCTCGAACTGGCAAAGAAAATCACCGGCGGCGCCTGCCGCGTGACCGACGATGCGTTCGCCGTGGTGGCCGATCCGGAAGTGGATATCGTCATCGAACTCATCGGCGGTTACGGCGTGGCGAAAGAGCTGGTGCTGAAAGCCATCGCCAACGGCAAGCACGTGGTCACCGCCAACAAGGCATTGCTGGCCACACACGGCAACGAAATCTTCAAGGCCGCGCAGGACAAGGGCGTGATGGTCGCGTTCGAGGCGGCGGTGGCGGGCGGCATCCCCATCATCAAGGCGGTGCGCGAAGGCTTGAGCGCGAACCGCATCGAATGGATCGCGGGCATCATCAACGGCACGACGAATTTCATTTTGAGTGAGATGCGCGACAAGGGCTTGAGCTTCGACACCGTGCTGAAAGAAGCGCAACGCCTGGGCTATGCCGAAGCCGACCCGACCTTCGACATCGAAGGCGTGGACGCGGCGCACAAGATCACCATCCTGGCTTCGCTGGCGTTCGGCATCCCCATGCAGTTCGATAAGGCCTACATCGAAGGTATTTCCAAACTGGATGCGATCGACATCAAGTACGCCGAACAACTCGGCTACCGCATCAAGCTGCTGGGCATCACCAAGCGCACCGACGAAGGCGTCGAGCTGCGCGTGCATCCCACGCTGATCCCGAGCAAACGCCTCATCGCCAACGTCGAAGGCGCGATGAACGCGGTGCTGGTACAGGGTGATGCCGTGGGTGCGACGCTCTACTATGGCAAAGGCGCGGGTGCCGAGCCCACTGCCAGCGCGGTGATCGCCGACCTGGTGGACGTGACGCGCATGGCTACCGCCGATCCGCAGAACCGCGTGCCGCACCTTGCGTTCCAGCCGAACGCGATGGCGGATTTGAAAATCCTGCCGATGGACGAAGTGCAGACCAGCTACTACCTGCGCCTGCGCGTGCAGGACAAACCGGGCGTGCTGGCCGACATCACGCGCATCCTGGCGGACGAGCAGATCTCCATCGACGCCGTGATCCAGAAGGAACCCGAAGAAGGCGAAGAGCAGACCGACCTCATCATGCTCACCCACCAGACGCGCGAGAAGCGCATCAATGCAGCCATCGCCAAGATCGAGAAGTTAGGGGTGGTGGCGGGGAAAGTGACCAAGCTGCGCATGGAAGAACTGGGAAGGTAAGCTGTCATTCTGGCGCAGGCCGGAATCCAGTTGATTGAGATAGCCCGCGTAGCGGGACAAAACCCAAGTTGTCGGCTTCGCCGGAATTTATTTTTCGCTGGATTCCGGCCTGCGCCGGAATGACGGACAAGAGAGCAAACGAATGAAATACATCTCCACCCGTGGCAATGCGCCCGCCAAGACTTTTACCGAGATACTGCTGGGCGGCCTCGCGCCGGACGGCGGTCTGTATCTGCCGGAGCGCTATCCGCAGGTGACGCGCGAAGAGCTGGACGCATGGCGCAGTCTTTCCTATGCAGACCTGGCGTTCGAGGTGCTGTCCAAGTTCGCGACAGATATTCCGGCGAATGACCTGCGCGCCATCGTGCACAAGACTTACACCGCCGAGGTGTACAGCAACGGGCGCGCCGACAGCGATGCGACGCAGATCACTCCATTACGTAAACTGAGCGACGGCGTGTTCATCCAGGAACTCTCCAACGGCCCGACGCTGGCGTTCAAGGACATGGCGATGCAGTTGCTGGGCAACCTGTTCGAATACGCATTGGCGAAGCAGCACGAAGAACTGAACATCCTCGGTGCGACGTCGGGCGACACCGGCTCTGCCGCCGAATATGCGATGCGCGGCAAGCGCGGTATCCGCGTGTTCATGCTGTCGCCGGAAGGCAAGATGTCGTCGTTCCAGCGCGCACAGATGTATTCGCTGCAGGATCCCAACATCTTCAACATCGCCATCCACGGGTTTTTTGACGACGCGCAGGACATGGTGAAGGCGGTGTCGAACGACCACGCTTACAAGGCCGCGCACAAGATCGGCACGGTGAACTCCATCAACTGTGGGCGCGTGTCGGCGCAGATCGTGTATTACTTCAAAGGTTATTTCGCCGCGACGAAATCCAACGACGAGCAGGTCGCGTTCTCCGTTCCCTCCGGCAACTTCGGCAACATCTGCGCCGGGCATATCGCGCGCATGATGGGCTTGCCGATTGGCCAGTTGATTCTGGCGACCAACGAGAACGACGTGCTGGACGAGTTCTTCCGCACCGGCGTTTATCGTCCGCGCGACACGAAGCATACCTACGAGACCAGCAGTCCTTCGATGGATATTTCCAAGGCCAGCAACTTCGAGCGCTTCATGTTCGATCTCGTGGGCCGCGATGGCGCGAAGGTGCGCGAGTTCTGGAGCAAAGTGGACAAGGGCGGCTCCTTCGATATCAAGGGCACCGATTACTGGCACGCACTGCCGAAATTCGATTTCGCGTCCGGCAAGAGCACGCACGAAGACCGTCTCAAGACCATCCGTGAGATGTGGGAAGAATACGGCGTGATGGTGGACACGCACACCGCCGACGGTTTGAAAGTCGGGCTGGAGCAGCGCCGTCCCAGCCTGCCGCTGATCTGTCTGGAGACGGCGTTGCCCGCCAAGTTCGCGGAGACTCTCCGCGAGGCACTGGGGCGCGAGCCGGAACGTCCCGTCGCGCTGGAAGGCATCGAAGACCTGCCGCAGCGCTGCGAAGTGATGGAGGCGGATGTGGCGAAGCTGAAGGCGTTCATCAGCGCGAACGTGGCGGGTTAGTTCGTCATTCCGGCGCAGGCCGGAATCCAGTCATTAAACAAACGACGCGAAGCGGGACGAAATAACTGCATGTTAGATAACCGCACTGGATTCCGGCCTGCGCCGGAATGACGGATATGAACAACCTCCTCCTGCTCATCCTTTGCTTTGTCGCCGGTGTGCTGCTGCGGCGTTTCCGGCGCATGCCGGACAATGCGCCGGCCACCCTCAACAGTTTCATCATCCACGTTTCGCTGCCCGCGCTGACGCTGCTCTACATCCACGAACTGCATCTTTCCGGCGATGTGGTGCTGACCGCGCTGATGGCGTGGATCGTGTTCGGTCTGGCGGCGGGATTCTTCTGGCTGCTGGGGCGCTGGCTGCAACTGCCGCGTGCGACCATCGGCGCGCTGATGCTGACCGGTGGTCTCGGCAACACCTCGTTCTTCGGCTTGCCTATGGTGGAGGCGTTCTATGGCAAGGAGGGGCTGGGAACCGCCATCATCGCGGACCAGCTCGGTTCGTTCTTCGCGCTCTCGGTGCTGGGCATCACCGTCGCGGGCATCTACTCTTCCGGTCGTCCGAAGGCAGCGGAGATATTCAAGCGCATCGCGCTGTTTCCGCCGTTCATCTCGTTGTGCATCGCCCTGCTACTGATCCCCGTTGAGTATGCGGAATGGTTCGGCGTGTTGCTGCGCCGTCTGGGGGACACGTTGGCACCGCTCGCCCTGTTGTCAGTGGGGATGCAGTTGCGGCTGGGGCATATTGCCGAACACCGGCGCGATCTGGCGCTGGGGCTTGGCTTCAAGCTGATCCTCGCGCCGCTGCTGTTGTGGCTGCTGTATGTGCAATGGCTCGGTGCGCGCGGCCTGCCCATCCAGGTCACGCTGTTCGAAGCCGCCATGCCGCCGATGATCACCGCCGCCATTGTGGCGAAGGAACATGACCTCGATCCGGATCTGGCCAACCTGATGGTGGCGGTAGGGCTGATTCTTTCCTTCTTTACCTTGAGTGCCTGGTGGTACGTTTTTTAGCGGCAACTATTCGGTACGCTGTTTCTGCGCCAGTTGCTGCTGCATCTGGGCCACGTAGCGTTGCAGCTTCATCACGGTGTCACTGTCCGGTTGGTAGAATTCGCAGCCGGCGCGGCGGCTGACTTCGCCGCTGCGGCTGGTCACTTCGAACAGGCTTCTGACTTCGATCACCGGATGGATGCTGCCGATTCCGGGCAAGTCGATCTCGCAATCCGTATAGCGTTTTCCGACCTCCAGCTGCACATCGTTTGCCACGCACACCAGCGCCACCCCGCCGATGCTCAAATCCAGCACGGTCATTTCATGCCGTTGCCGTGCCGGATGCGGATGGGCATGGATGTAGCACTTGAGCGCATCCGGTTCGCTGTTGAGCAGGCGGTAATAGTTGCGGCGCTGCAGGCGCAGCAACTTGCGCGGCAGGGGCAGGAAGAAGGCCGGCATGTTCTGGAACAGGCCCTGCGTGGTCTCGGTGGAAACCCACTGGACCTTCGCCTGATTGTGCGTGCTGACGAATACGATGCGGCGGCTGCGCTCGATGTGGCGATTGTCGATGGGGCTGGCGGCGGCATCCACCCACAGGCCGGTTTCATCGACCGCCAGCAGCAGGGTCAGCACCATGCTGTTGTCCTCGTTGTAATAGAGCGCCACGCGGCTGCGCCGGGCAGCGATGTCGCGCAACACGGCGAGAATTTCTTTCGGGTCGTGCAGGATGAAATCGTTTTCTTCATCCCGGGTGACGACCTCGATCTTGAGGGGCACTTCCTTGTTGCGCATGGCTGAACCTGGATTGAGGCGTGTGTGCGGATGATAACGGCTAGCGCGGCGGGGCAGAATGATGAATAGCGGGGATTTCTGCCTGCTCCAATCGGTATAGCCAGGCCAGCAGTTCGGCCACTGCCAGATACAGCGCGGGCGGAATGTGCTGATCCAGCTCGACCTGCATCAGCAGCGCGACCAGTTCTTCCGATTCGTGCACATAGATGCCGTGCTGATGGGCGCGCTCGATGATGGCCTGTGCAATCAGGCCGCGCCCGCTGGCTACCACCCGGGGCGCGCTTTCGCCGTTGCGATAAGCGAGGGCGACCGCCATCTGGCGCTTGGCGAGGTCGCTCATGCTGCCGCTTCCGGCAGATGCCGGATCAGGGTTTGCAGCACCGGTACGCCGCGCGCCTTGAGGGCGGAAACCAGTTGCGTGCTGGCCGTTTCCAGAATCTGTGTCGCCTGCGCCCTGGCCGTGTCGATCTCGAAGCTGACCGCAGTGCCATTGAAACGCAGGCGCGCATGGATGCCACCCAACGCGGGCAGTTCAAGATGCAAGGCGGTGACCCATTGTTTTTCTGCGGGCGCGGCCGGCGGCTGTGCGGCTTCTTCGCCGACTTCCCAGCGCATCTCCTGTTCCGGCCATGCCCATCCTTGCCACACCACCTGCTTGTTCTCCAGCGCATGCAGTTGTTGCTGCACGATGGCCTGTAACTGTTCCGGGATGGTGCTCGTGCGGGGTGCTGCGCCAGGATCGGCTGGTGCAGTCGGGTTGGCCAACTGATTGTGCGGTTCCTGCAACAGTTGCGGCGTGCTGCGCGTGCCGGCAATCCACTGCGCCTGGTGCGATTCGTAAAAAAGACCGCTATGACTCAATGCCTGATGCAGCCGTTCGGCCAACTGCACGGGGTCCGGGCTGCCGTTCGTACCGATCCACAGCGGCGCACGCTGCGCGGCCGGCACATAGTCCTGGCGTACCGGCAGTTGCGCCAGCGACGACAGCAGGCGCGCGGCGGAACCGAGCTGTTCCGAGGTGGAAAGCGGATTGCTGGAGGCGGCCAGCGAAAAGGTCAGGCGCGGCTGCAGCGACAGCACCTGGAGCGCGATCAGGTCGCCGCTGCGGACAAAGGCGGGCAACTGCATTTGCACCATGCGCTGGGCAATGCGAACCTGGAACACGCCGGGAGCGACCTGCGCCTGGACAGTTGCCTGGATTTGCTGCCCGACTTCGAGTTTGAGGGTGGCCGCCGGGTTTTTCTGGTCCGGTGTAACCGCGATCAGCGGTTTATCGGGAGACGCAAAGCGGTTGAGCGCGGCAGTAAGGAGGTCGGCGGGCAGCATGGGCGCATTGCCGTGGCAAGGCTCAACCTTGCGCCAGATAGGCCTGTTGCAGGCGTTGTTCGCTGCGCGCGCTGTGCATGATCTGTTCCAGTTGGCGCATCCACGGCTCGGTCTTTTCCCGGATCGCCTTGTCGTCAGCCAGCATCTTGCGGATGAGATCGGCTTTTTGCCGGCGAACCGACTCGTCGGCGGGAATCCCGTCGCGCGGTTTGAGCCGGGCCAGTTGTTGCGCGCACGTGCGTTCAAGCGCAATCAGCGCGTCCCATTCCCCGCGGGCGGCAGCCTCCCGCATTCTCCCGGTGAGGGTGGACAGGTGCTGATACTCTGCAATGACCGGGTCCATATCACGCTCTTCCATAGACCAGCGCAGCGGGTTTGCTGGGGGCAGGCATTACCACTCGGGGCGCCGGCGTGCTCGGCTGTTGTTTGATGCCTTCCCAGGCGCTTTTCAAGTCGTTCAACAGGTTCGCCACCTCATCCAGCGCTTGCATATCATTATTCACGTTGGCAGCGAGCAACCGTCTGCTCATGTATTCGTACAGAGACGAAAGATTCTGCGCCAGTTCGCCGCCGACTTTTTTGTCCAGGCTGGCATTCAACCCGTCTTCAATGATTGAAATCGCCTTGGAAATCGCCGCCCCCTTGGCTGCCGCATCCTTGCGCATCATGCCGTTTTTGGCATTGGCGATTGCCAGCAGCGCGCCCTGATATAGCATGGCAATCAGCTTGTGCGGGTCGGCAGAAATAACGCCGGATTCGATCCCGACGGTTGCGTAGGCTTTGATCGCTGTGGTGGCGTTCATGCTTGTTCTCCTATCCTAAATTGCTGAGTTGAGATAATTGCTGGGTCAAGAAGACGCTGGTCCGATTCATGCTGCTCAACATGACATCCAGCGCGGTAAATTGGGCGCGATAACGTTTTTCGATGGCCAGCAGCCGATTTTCGAGAGCATCGCGGCGACGGCCAATATCAGTGATGGTTTGTCCAATCCCGTCGGTCCGTCCCGCCAGTGCACCATTGTTGGATAGCACGGACTTGATCCAGGTATCAAAGGAAGACAGATAGCCTTTGTCGCCGGTGAACAACGTGGCGATCTCGTTGAAATTTCCGCTTATGGTGCGATCAAGTTTGGTTGGGTTGACAGCCAGTTTGCCGTCCGGCTGGATGGTTATGCCGATGTCTGTCAGGGTGCGCAACGCGCTGCTCGAATTGCCCGTCGCCGTGTTCAGTAAAGTGCGCAGTTGGGTCTGCAAGGTGCGCACCGTGCTGTCGCCTTGCAGAATCGCTCCGGTCTTGGTGGCCGGATCGTAAGCGGATAACGTGTTCAATACGCCAGACACGTCGTTGTAGGCTTTGACAAATGCGGAAATTGAGTTGTTCAGCGTTGTGGTGTCGCGCGTGACGGACAGCGTGACCGGTGTGTTGACTGCGGTCTCCTTGTTCAGGGTGAGCGTGACGCCCTGAATGACATCGGATACGGTATTGGTCGATTTGCTCACGGCGACGCCGTCCACCTTGAGATTGGCATTGCGGGCGGAGACGGTTTCGGCCAGATTTTGCCCGGCAGCGGGGTCGTAGCCCAGCAAATTGGCGATTGCGGCGTCGCCGCTGACCGTAATCTTCATGCTGTTCGCCGCTCCTGGATTATCGGAGGACAGCGCCATGCGATACGGCGTGGCACTGCCGTCGTTCACCAGGGTCGCGGTGACGCCCAGTTGGGCGACATTGATTGCGTCCCGAATCCCCGCTAGGGTGTTGTTGCTGCTATCAATGGTCAGGGTCTTGGCCGTGCCACCCTGGCTGGTGAAAGTGGCCCCCGTGTAGGAACCGCCCGTTCCGGTATTGGCATCATATGCGGTGAATGTTCCACCGCTGATGCTGCCCAGATCAAAACTGATGGTCGTGGTCGCGCCGGTACCGATGGCATCGGTCAGACTGGTTTGGCCGGTGGCGATCAGTTTTTGCGCCTGCGCCAGGCTGGTCACTTCCACGGCGTACGTACCGGCTGCTGCGATGCTGGTCGTTGAAGCGGTCAAAACGGAGGCGTCGGAGACGGTCGCCTTCAACGCCTGGAATTTGGCAACACTGTTCAGTCCCTGCAGGGCGGTTTGAAACCCGGAAACCGCTCCTTTAATGCTGCCGTAGGCGGAAAGCTGGGCCTGAAATCCGGCTTCCCGCGTATCAAGTTGATTGATCGGCCGCCGCTCGACCGCCATCAACTGCGTCACGATGCTGTTCACATCGAGGTTTGTCGTTGAGGTTGTCGCTGAAGTTGCCATGATTTTTCCTGGAAGCCTTTCTTCTTGCGCGTTGCAACTCGAATTTTTGCCGGATGAATTTTTGCCGGATTTTGACCCGGCATGTCGGACTAAACCCCGACCTGTGAAAAGCACGCCTCCCGCAGGTCGGGATTCATTCCGACGTTCAAACTGTACAACCCAACGCAAAAGCCAAATCCCCGATTAGCCGGGGATCAAGCCTCCTGTTTCAATAACAAGCCCTGCTGCACCTGGTCGATGGCGCGTGAAATCGCCAGCATTTCCTCGGTCGGATATTGGCGGATGACATCGCCGGTTTCTCCATCCGTCAGCTTGAACACCTGTTTGTTGGTGCTCTCGTCGATACTGAATTCCAGATTCTTGTTGGATTGTTTCAGTGCCTGGTTGATCGTATCTACAGCACGCTGGGTCTGTTCGGCTGATAATTGCGGCTCCACGGCTGCCGATTTTGAGGAAACCGCCGGGGAATCAGGTAACCCCAAAGGTTGGGTGACAACTGCGATATCAGCGGGCGCCTCGCGGGTGGGCCTGGCGGGCGGCGCAGCTTGAGCCGGGTTGCCGACATTCTGGATGAGCATTTTGCCTCTCCTTCAGTTTGCATTCCCGACCGGTTGCCCGGCCGGGAACATTTCAACTCACCGGCTTACCGCAACAGGGTCAGAACCGTGTTCGGCAACTGGTTCGCCTGCGCCAGCATCGCCGTACCCGCTTGTTGCAAAATCTGGTTGCGGGTCAGTTGTGCGGTTTCCGCGGCGAAGTCGGTATCCTGAATCCGGCTGCGGGATGCGGTCAGATTTTCCGATGTGGCAGCCAGGCTTGAGATCACCGACTCGAAGCGGTTCTGCACCGCACCGAACGTGCTGCGCAGGGTGCTGACTGCGGTGAGGGCGGCATCGATCCGCTGGATCGTCGAATTCGCGGCATCCACGGTCAGTACACTTTGCGTGGCAAGGGTCGTCGTATCCTTCGAGATCGTGTTGGCCTGCCCGATATCGGCGAATTGACCGGTCATCGTGATGTTCTCGGTGGCGCTCAAGTTAATCGTGCCGCGGAGCGTACCTTCCTGTGTCACGTCAACACCTGTGCCGCTGCCCGCCACGCCTCCCACGCCAGCGCCCGGTGTTCCCAGGTTGACCGTTTCGGCGACGACGATGTTGCGTCCATCGACACTGTTCAAGGATAGATTGCCGCCGGAGAAATTGGCCGACACGCCGGTGGTGTTGGAGAACAGGTTGATCTGGGCTGCCACATCGCTGCCGGTGAGCGAGCCGCCGTTACCCAGTGTCTGCGCATTGTAAATGGCCGTTCCGTTGACCGTCAGCGAGTATGTGCCCGCAACAAAAGCAGGATCGCCGCCGGCCGTGCTGTCCGTAGCGCCGGTGATCGTGCTGAAAGCGGCGCTGCTGGAATTGGTCGCTGTGGCCGTCAATCCGGTGACCCCCGCAGCATTGATGGCATTGACCTTGGCGAATGCGCTGTCTGCAGTCTGCCCGGATGCGGTTCCGGCGACCGATGCACCCACGGCGAGCGCGGTGCCGGACCCGATCGCAATGGTCAACCCGCCGTCGGTCAGGGCATTGGCCGTCACGGCAGTACCGGTGGCCGTGGCAATCTGGCCGATCTGGTTGGTGCGCATGCTGGTGGTCAGATTGACGGAGATGGTTTCGCCCACGTTCGATCCAATCTGGAAGGCGGCATTGCCGAACGAACCATCGAGAATCTTGCGCCCGTTGAACGAGGTTTGCACCGCAGTGCGGTCGATCTCGGCCAGGCGTTGTTGCACTTCCAGGTCGAGCGCGGCACGGTCCGAGGCCGAGTTGGTGGCATTGGCGGATTGCACCGCCAGTTCGCGGATCCGTTGCAGGTTGTTGGTCAGCTCACCCAAAGCGCCTTCGCCGGTTTGAGCGAGTGAAATCCCGTCGTTGGCATTCCGCGCCGCCTGATTGAGGCCGCGAATCTGCGTCGTGAAACGCTCGGAAATCGCCAAACCTGCCGCGTCGTCCTTTGCGCTGTTGATGCGCAAGCCGGAAGACAGCCGTTGCAGGGAAGTCTGCAATGCACTCTGCGAACTGTTCAGGTTGCGTTGTGCATTCAGCGACGCGATGTTGGTATTGATGATTGAAGGCATTTTATTCTCCTTGATCTGATTCACTCACACGGCAAAGTGCCGTTTACGCTGGCTGTTTGCAAATGCACAGCAACCACCGTTGAACCAGTTATCGGAGCGCGCCGGGAAAACTTTAGGGAAATTTGAGGGGTGCGGTCAGGCGGCCGTAACCACGCGGTTCTTGCCGGCCTGTTTGGCCTGATACATGGCCTTGTCGGCCCGGCCGATGAGGTCTTCCTGGTCTTCGTTCTCCCCGCGCAGAGCAACCCCGGCGCTAAAGGTGACCAGCACGCGCTCGTTGTCATGCAGGAAGAATTTCTTGGTCAGGTCGCGTTGCAGGCGCTGGATGGCTTCGACCGCAGCTTGCAGAGATGTGTCGGGCAGGATGACCACGAATTCCTCGCCGCCATAGCGTCCCACGGCATCGGTCGGGCGTAGTGTTTCCTTGATGACCTGGGTCAGGTGGGTGAGGGCGCGGTCGCCGGCCTGGTGTCCCAGGGTGTCGTTCAGTTTCTTGAAATTGTCGATATCGAGGAGGGCAACGCTCAACGGGGTCCGGTTGCGGTCCGCGCGTTTGAGTTCGACATCGATGGCTTCATCCAGGCCGCGTCGGTTCAGGGCGCCGGTGAGCTGATCTTCGCGCACCAGTTCGCTGACCTGCATCAGTTCCTGTTCCAGTTCCTTGATCCGGCCTTCCGCTTCGTCCGCCTGTTTCTTGGTGATGAGCAATTCCTCGTGCGAGCGCAGGGCGCTGGCCTGGATGACGCGGGTGTCCTGCATGATGTCGTCCAGCAGGTGGCTGAGATCGGTCAGATTGTTGGTCTTGCTGATCTTCTGGCTGTAACCCTCGATCTTCTGGTGATATTCGCCGGTGCTCTCGGTCAGGTTGCCGAGACGGTCGATGAATGTGGTCATCAGGCTCTTCAGGGTGGTCTTCGCATCGGTCAGGCTTTGCTTGAGCGCGCCTTGCTTGATGATGGCGTCACGCAGACTGCGCTCGGCATCCGCGATGGCGCGCCGGTCCAGCGGCTGGGCGATGATTTCCTGCAAGGCGCTGATCTGGCCGTGCACCCACTCGTCATCCGATACCAGTTCGCTCACATTCTCGACCAGCAGGCGCAACAGGCGCAACAATCCTTCCTGTATCTTGACCTTGTCGCCGCCGCGCAGTTCGAGCTTGAGCCAGAACTGGCGCAGCGGTTTGGCCAGTTCGTTGATGCGCGCCGGATCGGTCGTGGCGCGGACCTGGGCGGCCAATTGCCGGATTTCATCGGCCAGCTCCGGGTGTGAGGTCAGGGTGTTTTCCAGCGACTGGGCCAGCAGTTCGCGCAATTGCTGCAGGATGGCCGGACTGTCCGGTTCGCCGCCCGGGGTTTTGATCTGGGGAGAGGCTTCGTCCGGCAATGCGGCGACCAACTCGTTGCTGCCGGCCCCCGCCGTGCCCCACGACTGCTGCAATCCGTCGAGTTTTTCGAACAGGACTTCGGGTTTTGCGGCAAAACGGTTGAGGACGACTTCGATGCCGTCTTTTTTGCGGCCGAGGGTGATGCCTTTGTGCGCGGTATCGAGTTGGCGCAACACGTTGCGGATCAGTTTCGCCCAATCCAGTGACGCGGCTGCGGCTGCCTGCGGTGCGGATTCGCCGCCCAGTTCCCGATATACGCGGGCGAAATTTTCCGGCGTGGGCGGCAGGTGGCGTTCACCCAGCAAGCGTATGGTCTCGCGCGCGAACTCGGTCGGATTTTTGTGGTGGCTCATGATGGCGGCATTCCTGCGTTCGTTCTTCGGCATGGATTATCGGTCAGCCCGGAGCGGTCAAAGCGGCGAACAGATGCCGACTCGTGCCGTAAATCGTCTGTTCGGAGGCCGCTCAATCGATCAGGTGGTTGCTGATCGCGTAGTGAATGGCCTCGGCATTGGTCTTCAGCTTCATCTTTTCCAGCAGCCGCAGGCGATAGACGCTGACGGTCTTCGGGCTGAGCGACATGATCTCGGCCATTTCGCTCAACTTTTTGCCTTGTCCCAGCAGGCACAGCGTCTGATACTCGCGGTTGGAGAGGGTCTGGTGCGCGAGTTCCTGATAGCCCTGCGACAGGCCGTTTGCCAGTTGCTGGGCCAGTTCGTTGCTGATGTATTTCTTGCCCTGGGCGACCTGGCGGATCGCGGTGACCAATTGCGCCGGCGCACTTTGCTTGTTGAGATAGCCGGCGGCGCCGGTCTTCATCGAGCGCAGCGCATATTGCTCTTCCGGGTGCATGCTGAGGATCAGCACCGACAATTCGGGGTGGAGGCTCTTGATCTGTTTCAACACATCGATGCCGTGCTTGTCCGGCATGCTGATGTCGAGCAGCACCACGTCATAGTGGTTTTCCCGGATCATGGCGAGCGCCTCCATCCCACTCCCGGCTTCTCCGCTGACCCGCATGTCGTCGGTGTCGTCCAGCAGCTGTTTCAAGCCGCGGCGAATCAGTTCGTGGTCATCGGCAATCAGTACTTTGATCATGCTGTGCTTCCTCAATCGAACAGAACCTGTTGCAGGTCGGGCGGGTTGGCATCGCCGTTCTGGCACGGCAGCTGCACCGACAGGGTGGTGCCCTGGCCGGGTACGCTATGCAGCCTGGCTTCGCCGCCGAAATGGGCGACCCGCTCGAAGATGCCGCGCAGGCCGAACGAGCGCGGTTTGGCACGGTCCGCATCGCGGATGCCGCGGCCGTTGTCGCCCACCGTCAGTTCGATCCGGTCGTCATGGCAGGCGAGCGCGATGCTGACCCGGGTTGCCTCCGCGTGTTTGGTGATATTGGCCAGCGCTTCCTGAAAGATGCGGAACAGCGAAATCGCGATGCGCGGCGACAGTTTCATGGCGTCGTCGTTATGCTCGAATGCGTAAGGGATCCCGCTGCGCTGCGAGAACTCCTGCGCCTCGTTTTCGATCGCGGCGACGATGCCGAAGGTGTCCAGCGCGCTGGGGCGCAGGCTGCGCGAAATGTTGCTCGCGGCACGGGTGCATTTGTCGATAAGCGACTCGATATCCCTGACTTTGCGTTCCAGTTTTGGCGCGTCTTTCAGGTGGCTGGACAGCCATGCGACGTCGAGCTTGGTGGCGGTGAGCAGGCTGCCCAGATCGTCATGCACCTCGCGCGCGATGGCGATGCGTTCCTGTTCGCGCGCGTCTTCGATGTGGGCGGAAAGTTCATGCAGGCGCTGTTGCGACTGCAGCAGTTCGGCGGCCGTCAATTTGCTTTGCGTGATGTTGAGCATGATGCCCTCCCACAAAACACAGTCTTCCGCCCGGCGCGGACTGCAGCGCAGGTTGATCCACTTGATCTCGCCGTTGGGCGGGGTCAGCAGGCGCCCTTCCCAGTTCCAGAAGGTGAGGTGTTCGGCGGAGTACAGCATGCTGGCGCGGTAGCCGGCGGCATCCTCCGGGTGCAGCATGCGCTCGAACAGGCCGGGCTCTGCCGTGAGTTCCTGGGACTCGACGACCAGCAGCGGCTGGCAGCCCTCGCTGACATAGGGGAACGTGATTGCGCCGTGCGCATCAAGCCGGATCTGGTAGGCCATGCCCGGCAAGTCGGCGATGAAGGCGTGCATGCGCGCCTGACTTTCCTGCAGGGCGGACTGGGCGTTGCGGTAGTTGCGGCGAATGCGCGCCTGGTGCAGATTGTGTTCGATGGAGGGGGTCAGGCGATTGAGACTGCCCTTGAGAATGTAATCATCCACGCCGGCACGCATGGTGCGCAGGATCGTCTCCTCGCGCAGTTCCCGCGCCAGCAGCAGGAAGGGGATATCCAGATCGAGGTGGCGCAACAGGCTTAATGCCGCCAGCCCGCCGAAACAATCGCCGTCATCGCTGCACAGGATCACATCGAACGTGGCGCCGGTCAGCGCCCGCCGCATACCGGCCTCGTCCCGGACGCGGGTGGGCTGCACCGTGTATCCGGCGGCGGCGAGTTTGGCCAGGATGCTTGCGGCATCTTCGTCGGCGCACTCGACCAGTAATACCCGAAGTTCCTTGTTTGACATGGGGCGGCTCTTTTTATGGAGTGCGGATTATAGGCGGCATGTGCGCCAAATCGCCAGAGTGCGGTAGAATGCGGCACGATTATCGCAGTTGTCCATTCATGTCTTCCGCCCGCACTTCTGTCCTGCCAGCGCGTCTGATTCGCCCGGAGATCCAGGCGCTTGATGCCTATCACGTTCCTCCCGCCCGTGGCATGCTCAAGCTGGACGCAATGGAAAATCCCTATCCGTTGCCGCAACCCCTGCGCGACGAGATCGCACGCGCGGTGGCGGATGCGGAGATCAACCGTTATCCGGATGCGGGCGCGCAACAACTGAAGGCCGCCATCCGCAAAGTGGTGGACCTGCCAGACGGCATGGACATCCTGCTCGGCAACGGCTCGGACGAGATCATCCAGTTGCTGGCACTGGCCGTGGCCAAACCAGGTGCGGTCCTGATGAGCGTCGAACCGTCGTTCGTGATGTACCGCATGATCGCCATTTTTGCCGGGATGCGCTATGTTGGTGTGCCGCTGCGGGAAGATTTCTCGCTCGATCCGGAGGCGATGCTGGAGGCCATCCGGCGCGAGCAGCCGGCGCTGGTGTTTCTGGCTTACCCGAACAATCCGACCGGCAATCTGTTCGACGCGGCAACGGTGCATCGCATCATCGCCGCAGCCCCCGGACTGGTGGTGGTGGATGAGGCTTACTATGCCTTTGCCAGCCACAGTTTCATGGGGCAACTGGCGCAGTATGAAAATCTGCTGGTGATGCGCACGTTCTCGAAACTGGGGATGGCGGGCTTGCGTCTGGGCTTCCTGGCAGGTGCTGCCGCCTGGTTGAGCCAGTTGGAAAAACTGCGCTTGCCGTATAATGTCGGCGTGTTGCCGCAGGTGGTGGCGACGCGGTTGCTGGCGCACCACGGCGTGCTGCTGGCGCAGGCAACACGCATCAGGCAGGACCGTGCCGCACTGCTGCAGGCGCTGACATCCCTCCCGGGCGTACAGGCGTATCCCAGCGAGGCCAATTTCATCCTGTTCCGCATCGCCAGGGCGACCGCGCTGTTCGAAGGATTGAAACGACGCGGTGTGCTGATCAAGAACCTGGACGGCGGCCATCCGGCATTGCTGGACTGTTTGCGGGTCACGGTGGGCACGGCGGAAGAAAACGAGCGATTCATCGCGGCATTGCAAGAAAGTTTGCGCGATGAATAGCGAGTTTCGGTGGAGACTAACCTTCAGGTTATGTCGTAACCAAAACGAACGGTTTATAACCGCATTGCAGGACACGATTAACTCACTCGCATAAGGCGAATCATGCGTAGCGCAAAAGTCAGCCGCAACACCCTGGAGACCCAAATCGCGGTCGAGCTGAATCTCGACGGTACGGGCAAGGTCCGGTTGAGTACGGGCCTGCCTTTTCTGGAGCACATGCTGGATCAGGTGGCGCGGCATGGACTGCTCGATCTGGATATCCAGGCCAAGGGCGATCTGCACATCGATGCCCACCACACGGTGGAAGACATCGGCATCACGCTGGGCCAGGCCTTTGCGCAGGCGGTCGGCGACAAGAAGGGCTTGCGCCGCTACGGACACGCCTACGTGCCGCTGGACGAAGCCTTGTCGCGGGTGGTGCTGGACATCTCCGGGCGTCCGGGGCTGACGTTCAATTGCCGCTTCACCCGCGCCACGATAGGCCAGTTCGATACCGAGCTGTTCCATGAATTCTTCCAGGGTTTCGTCAATCATGCCCTGGTCACCTTGCACATCGACAATCTGGCAGGCGAGAACGCACACCATCAGGCCGAGACCATCTTCAAGGCCTTCGGGCGCGCGCTGCGTGTCGCGCTGGAAATCGATCCGCGCATGGCGGGTGTCATGCCATCGACCAAGGGTTCCCTGTAATTTCAAAACATGCTTTTGGCCACGGATAAACACGGATGTTCACGGATTCTCGGCGCGTCAATCCCGCCGGTTTTGTTGCGCGGGTTTGGGGCCGGGGTGCGCCCTGTTCCCGGGCGGATATTTACAAGGTGTCAGCATGACTGAAGTGGCCATCGTCGATTACGGCATGGGCAATCTGCGCTCGGTGTATCAGGCCGTGCGCAAGGTTGCGCCGCAGGCGGCGGTGCGCGTTACCGACAACGCCCAAGTCATCGCCGCCGCCGGGCGCGTGATCTTTCCCGGGCAGGGCGCGATGCCGGATTGCATGCGCGAGATGGATGCGCGCGGCTTGCGCCAGGCCGTGCTGGATGCCGCGCGCAACAAGCCGTTTCTCGGCATCTGCATCGGTCTTCAGATGCTGTTCGAGCACAGTGCCGAGGGCGAGGTGCCGGGGCTGGGCGTGCTGCCGGGCAGGGTGGCGCGTTTCGCCCATGACCTCAGGGATGCACAGGGCAACAAGCTGAAGGTGCCGCATATGGGCTGGAACCAGGTGCGTCGAGGGGTTAATCCTCAACTCCCGCAGGGAGGTGAGACGCTAGCCCTTCCCACCAGCGGGGGGAAGTTGGAAGGGGGGGGCACGCATGAGCATCCGTTGTGGAGCGGCATCGCGCAGGATGCGCGTTTCTATTTCGTGCACAGTTATTACGTGCAGCCTGCCGATGCATCGCTGGTGCAGGCCAGCAGCGATTACCCGCAACCTTTTACCTGCGCGGTGGCGCGCGACAGCCTGTTCGCCGTGCAGTTTCACCCGGAGAAAAGTGCGGCAGCCGGTTTGCAGCTGCTGCACAATTTTATCCACTGGAATCCCTTGTAATCCTCTCTAACTCATCGTTCATATCATGGATATTTCGACACTTATCATTCCCGCGATCGATTTGAAGGACGGCCAATGCGTGCGTCTGCGCCAAGGCGAGATGGAAGGGGCGACGGTGTTTTCCGACGACCCGGCGGCGATGGCCAGACACTGGCTGGAACAGGGTGCGCGCCGCCTGCACCTGGTGGACCTGAACGGCGCGTTTGCGGGCAAACCGAAGAACGAAGCGGCCGTGCGCAGCATCGTCGAGGCAGTCGGCGGCGAAATTCCGGTGCAACTGGGCGGCGGCATTCGCGATCTGGAAACCATCGAGCGTTATCTTGATCTTGGCCTCAGTTACGTCATCATCGGTACGGCGGCGGTCAAAGTCCCGGGCTTTCTGCATGAGGCGTGCGACGCGTTTCCCGGTCATGTCATGGTCGGCCTCGATGCCAAAGGCGGCAAAGTGGCGGTGGACGGCTGGTCCAAACTGACCGGGCATGATGTGGCCGATCTGGCCAAGCGTTTCGAAGGCTACGGCGTCGAAGCCATCATCTATACCGACATCGGCCGCGACGGCATGATGACCGGGGTCAATATCGAGGCGACGGTGGAACTGGCGCGGCCGCTGTCGGTGCCGGTCATTGCCAGCGGCGGAATCACCAATCTCGACGACGTGCGCAAGCTGTGCGCGGTGCGTGCCGAGGGCATCACCGGCGCAATCACCGGCCGCGCCATCTACGAAGGCACGCTGGATTTCAAGGCGGCGCAAGCCTTGGCGGATGAGCTGACCGACCTCAAGGTGTGATTGAGATGCAGAAGCAAACCTTTGCACCACAGAGACACAGAGACACAGAGAGAGACCAAATACATCAATCGAAACCACGAGACGATAGGCAAGGGTTAAGGTTTTCTCTGTGTCTCTGTGTCTCTGTGGTGAGTGGTTTTGAATCTTTGGAGCATTCCAATGCTCGCTAAGCGCATTATTCCTTGTCTGGATGTGACGGCTGGCCGGGTGGTCAAGGGCGTCAGCTTCGTCGAACTGCGCGATGCCGGCGACCCGGTCGAGATTGCCCGGCGTTACGATGAACAAGGTGCGGATGAGCTGACCTTTCTCGATATCACGGCCAGTTCCGACGATCGCAGTATTATTTTTCACATCATCGAAAAAGTGGCGGAGCAGGTGTTCATTCCCCTGACCGTCGGCGGTGGCGTGCGCGAAGTGCAGGACGTGCGCAATCTGCTCAATGCCGGCGCGGACAAGGTCAGCATCAACACCTCGGCGGTGACCAACCCGCAACTGGTGGCGGATGCGGCGCGGCGCTACGGTTCCCAATGCATCGTGGTGGCGATCGATGCCAAGCAAACCGCGCCCGACAAGTGGGAGGTGTTCACCCACGGCGGACGCCGTGCCACCGGCCTCGACGCGGTGGAGTGGGCGCGCAAAATGCAAACGCTGGGGGCGGGTGAGATTCTGCTCACCAGTATGGACCAGGATGGACAGAAGCGCGGTTTCGACTTGGCGCTCACGCGCGCGGTGACCGATGCGCTGGAAATCCCGGTGATCGCCAGCGGCGGTGTGGGCAACCTGCAACATCTGGCGGATGGCGTCAAGATCGGCGGCGCGGATGCGGTGCTGGCCGCCAGCATCTTCCACTTCGGCGAATACACCGTGCAGCAGGCCAAGCAGTTCATGGCGCAGCAGGGCATCGAGGTGCGGTTGTGAATTTGAAGACTCATTTGCCACGGAGAATACAGAGCTTGCAGACAAAACCTGCTGAACTGATGTGTTGATCGAATTTCTCTGTGCTCTCTGTGTGCCCTGTGGTTGATTTGGAGTGTTATGACTGAAACATGGTTAAACAAAGTGAACTGGTCGGCAGACGGGTTGGTTCCCGCTATCGCGCAGGATGCGGCAAGCGGACGCGTGCTGATGGTGGCATGGATGGACCGCGAAGCGCTCAAGCGCACGGCCGAAACGGGCGAGGCCATATACTGGTCGCGTTCGCGCAGGAAGTTGTGGCACAAGGGCGAAGAGTCCGGCCATATCCAGAAGGTGCAGGAGATCCGTCTGGATTGCGATGCCGATGTGGTTCTGCTGCAAGTCGAGCAACAGGGCGGCATCGCCTGCCATACCGGACGGGCGAGCTGTTTCTACAGCAAACTGGTGCACGGGGAGTGGGTCGAGGTCGATGCGGTGTTGAAAAATCCGGACGAGATTTACAAAAGATGATTTTCCCGCGGTCGCGGGGGGGAGCAAGAAATGAGCGGCGATATTCTGCAACGCTTGACCGAAACGCTGGAGTCGCGCAAAAGTGCGGCGCCGGACTCGTCTTACGTCGCGCGGTTGTTTAGCAAGGGCGATGATGCCATCCTGAAAAAAGTCATCGAGGAAGCGGGCGAAGTGCTGCTGGCGGCCAAGGAAGGTGACCCGGCGCATCTGGTGTACGAAGTGGCCGATCTGTGGTTTCACAGCATGGTGCTGTTGGCGCAACATGGCCTGACAGCGGACGCCGTATTGCTGGAACTGGCGCGGCGCGAGGGAATTTCCGGGATCGCCGAAAAAGCGGCACGCAAGCAGGAGTGAAAAATGAGTGACAATTGTCTGTTCTGCCGGATCGCGCGCGGCGAGATTCCCAGCCGCAAGGTGTATGAGGACGATGACGTCTTCGCTTTCCACGACATCCATCCGGTCGCACCGGTGCATTTCATGCTGATCCCCAAGCTGCACGTCGTGTCCTTGCTGGAGGCAGACGCGGGACAGCAAGCTTTGCTGGGCAAGATGCTGCTACTGGCGGCAAAGCTGGCGCGCGAGCAGGGGCTCAACACCGGATTTCGCACGGTGATCAACAGCGGTACCGGGGGCGGACAGGAAATATTTCACCTGCATGTCCACGTCATCGGCGGCGGTATCCTCCCGCCGATGGTCAGACGCGATTAAGTGAATTTATAGGGATTGTTGCTGCGCTTTGCTACGGTAGCACGGCAAGCGGGAAATCTACTGCGCTTTCGGCTTGGGCCGCTTTCCCACTTTGACCTGCACCACCACTTCACCCTGATTCCGCAATAGCCGCAGGGCAACCGGATTGCCGGGTGGCAGCGCCGAAATGATCTCCAGCATCGACGCGGAATCAATCATCGTGTTATCCCCGATGCCGATCAGGATGTCGCCCGGCTTGATGCCGGCCTTGTCGGCGGGGCTGCCGCGCATGATTTCCGAAATCAAGACGCCTTGGGCATCGTTCAGCTTGAAGGATTCTGCCAGTTCCGGCGTCATGTCCTGCACCGCGACGCCGATCCAGCCGCGGGTCACGGAGCCGTTCTGGATGATCTGCTCCATGACTTTTTTCGCAGTGGAAACCGGGATGGCGAAGCCAATCCCGAGCGATCCGCCATTCGGCGAATAGATGGCGCTGTTGATGCCGAGCAGGTTGCCTTCCGCATCGACCAGCGCGCCCCCGGAGTTGCCCGGGTTGATGGCGGCATCGGTCTGGATGAAGTTCTCGAACGTGTTGAGGCCGAGGTGGTTGCGCTTGAGCGCGCTGACGATGCCCATCGTCACGGTCTGGCCCACGCCGAAGGGATTGCCGATGGCCAATACGATGTCGCCGACATGTGCCGCTTCAGCGCTGGCAAAAGTGATGGCAGGCAGGGTGTCGCCCGCCTCGATCTTGATGACGGCCAGGTCGGTTTCCGGGTCGGTGCCAATGATGTGCCCCTTGGCTTTGCGACCGTCCGCCAGCGCAACCTCGATCTGGTCAGCCGATTCGACGACGTGGTGATTGGTCAGAATGTAGCCGTCATTGCTGACGATCACCCCGGAACCCAGGCTGGAATTCTGTTGCGGCACGCCTTCTTCGAATTCGTCACCAAAGAAAAAACGGAAGCGCGGGTCATCCATGAAGGGATGCGCGGGCTGCTTGACCTCGCTGGTGGTGTAGATGTTGACGACGGCAGGCATTACTTTTTTTGCGGCACGGCTGAAGCCGATGCCGATCACCTCGCCGGTCGTGTCAGGCGGTTCCTCCTGATACAGGGTAACCACGCCATTGCGCGTGACGGACGGCAGCAGGGTCGGCTTGAGCGTGTGGATGACAAACAGCAGCGCCAGCACGATGGTGGTGGCTTGGGCGAACAAGAGCCAGAATTTGCGCATGATATGATCCAACAGTGCGGTGAATGAGGGGCGGCCATGCAGTTAAAGGAGTTGCGCGATTATATCGGAACTGAACTCGGAAGCGACCGTTTTAAGGATTACTGTCCGAACGGTTTGCAGGTCGAGGGCAAGGCCGAGGTGGTCCGCATCGCAACCGCGGTGACGGCTTCGCAGGCTGTGCTGGAAGCAGCTAGCAACTGGGGGGCGGACGCACTCATCGTTCATCACGGCTACTTCTGGCGCGGCGAAAGCGCCCCCATCACGGGTATCAAAAAGCGCCGTATTGCCCATCTGCTCCGGCATGACATCAGTCTGCTCGCCTATCACCTGCCGCTGGATGCGCATCCGGTGCTGGGGAACAATGCGCAATTGGCCCGCCTACTCGGTTTTGCCGAGCTCGGACGATTTGGTGAACAGGAGCTTGCCTGCCACGGGGTATTGTTGCAGCCGCAACCGCTGGGGGTTCTGGTGCGGCGTCTGGCCCAAGAATTCAAGCGTGCGCCGCAAGTGATCGGGAATCCGGCAGTCGAAGTGACGAGGATTGCCTGGTGCAGCGGGGCCGCCCAGTCCTATTTTCCTCAAGCGGTGGACTTGGGGGTGGATGCCTTTCTGACGGGCGAGATATCCGAGCAGAACGTTCATGTCGCCGAGGAAAGCGGAGTTGCCTTCATTGCCGCAGGCCACCATGCCACGGAAAGATATGGCATTCAGGCGCTCGGACAGCATCTGGCCAGCCGGTTCGCAATCGAACATCAATTCTTTGATCAGAAAAACCCTGTATGAAGCTCTGGAATGTTAATTACCGCGTTGCATTGTGCAAAAGCGTTGCGTACTATTCGCCCGTCATTTTGTAACACTTTAGGCTTAACCCGTTTAGGGTGTTCGTATACCCGGAGCCTGTTAATGGGGCAGCGCCATTCAGCTGCAAGCTATGTCTTGCTTGGGTTTGTGCAGAATCATCAGGGCATATCAGGAGGAAATGAGTATGAAGATCGTAACTTTGTTGGGCGGGGGTGCTTTACTGGCTTTCTCCATTGGTTCATATGCGGCTGAAGCGGCTTTGGCCCCGGCACAAAGTGCCATCAACGTGTTGCAATCCGGAGAAGTCAGTTACCAGCGTGATGTCGAGCCCATCCTGATCGATTATTGTGTCAGCTGCCATCATCCTTCTCCCACGGCCAAGGGCTATGCCAAGAGCGGTCTGGATCTCACTTCATACGAAGGGTTGATGAAGGGCACGAAGTTCGGCAAGGTCGTGATCCCCGGCGACAGCGAGGCCAGCACCTTCACCAAACTGCTGACCGGCACCAACCGAGGGTTGAAAATGCCGATGGGGTTGAATGCCGGCGGCACGCTGGATCGCCAGTACATTTTGACCTTGCGCAAATGGGTCAAACAGGGCGCAAAGAACAACTAATGAATCACTCAATAAGAAGAACAACCGGAGTTGTCCTGGTCGAACGCGGAGTCTGATTGTTTCGCGTGTGCAGCAAGTATGGGGTTGAATGGGGAGTCAACCCTGCGTGTCTGAAAAAAATAATCCAGACGGCGCGTTGCCATCTTCCTTGCCTGACGATCGATGCGGCAATCTGAATTGCCGATGTCGGTTTTTGTGTAACGTATGACGAAAGGGACGAGAGTCATGACAGAGAATGTGGATCACAGCAAGCGACGGATGCTGATTGCTGCAACGACTGCCGCCGGAGGCGTTGCGGCAGCCGGTGCAGCAGTACCGTTCGTATTGAGTTTGATGCCGAGTGAACGTGCCAAGGCGGCAGGCGCTCCGGTTGAAGTGGATATCGGTGCGATCGAACCCGGCAGCATGATCAGCGTGGAATGGCAGGGCAAGCCGGTCTGGGTCGTGCGCCGCACCCCGGCGATGCTGGAGTTGCTGGGCAAGCACGATGAGGCGCTGGTGGACCCTGCATCGGAAATGCCGCAACAGCCGGATTATTGCAATAATAAAACTCGTTCAATCAAGCCCGAGGTGCTGGTGGTGCTTGGGGTTTGCACGCATCTGGGATGTTCTCCGACTTTCCGTCCCGAAGTCTCCCCTGCCGATCTCGGCGCAAACTGGGCGGGTGGCTGGTTCTGCCCGTGCCACGGTTCGCGTTTTGACCTGGCGGCACGCGTGTACAAGGGCGTGCCGGCGCCGACCAATCTGATCATTCCGCCGCACAAATACCTGAGCGAGACCCGCCTGTTGATTGGTGACGACAGTCAAAGCCCTTCCTCCGTGCCTGATCGGAAGTTGAGTGAAAACAGTCCGTTGAACGGTAGTGATCGCAAAGGGGTCGCAGCATGATGAACCTTCTGACCAAACTGATCGGCTGGATCGATGCGCGCTTCCCGTTGATCTCGACCTGGAAAGCGCATGCTTCCGAATATTACGCGCCGAAGAACTTCAACTTCTGGTACTTCTTCGGTTCGCTGGCCCTGCTGGTGCTGGTGATCCAGATTGTATCCGGCATATTCCTGACCATGAATTACAAACCGGATGCATTGTTCGCCTTTGCTTCCGTCGAGTACATCATGCGCGATGTGCAATGGGGCTGGATCCTGCGCTACATTCACTCCACCGGCGCCTCGATGTTCTTCGTGGTGATCTATCTGCACATGTTCCGCGGCATGATGTACGGTTCTTACCGCCAGCCGCGCGAACTGCTGTGGATCATCGGCATGATCATTTATCTGGCGCTGATGGCGGAAGCTTTCATGGGCTACCTGTTGCCGTGGGGGCAGATGTCGTTCTGGGGCGCCCAAGTGATTGTCAACCTGTTCTCGTCAGTGCCGTTCATCGGTCATGATCTCGCCATCCTGATCCGGGGCGACTTCGTGGTGTCCGACGTCACGCTCAACCGCTTCTTTGCGCTGCACGTGGTTGCGATCCCGCTGGTGCTGGTGCTGATTATCGTGGCGCACCTGGTCGCCCTGCACGAGGTTGGGTCCAACAATCCGGACGGCGTCGAGATCAAGAAGCACAAGGATGCGAACGGCCATCCGCTGGATGGCATCCCTTTCCATCCCTACTACACCGTGAAAGACGGGGTGGGCGCGGTGGTGTTCCTGATGATCTTTGCGGCCATCATCTTCTTCTCGCCGGAAATGGGCGGGTATTTCCTGGAAGATAATAACTTCGTCCCGGCCAATCCGATGAAGACACCGGAGCATATCGCCCCTGTCTGGTACTTCACGCCATACTACGCAATCCTGCGTGCGGTACCGCCCATGTTCGGTTCGCAGTTCCCGGGAGTGGTGGCGATGGGGATTGCCACCGTGGCGTTCTTCTTCCTGCCGTGGCTGGATCGCGGCAAAGTGAAGTCGATCCGCTATCGTGGCACGATCTACAAGTCGTTTCTGGCTGCATTCGTGGTGAGCTTCGTCGGTCTGGGCTATCTCGGCCTGATGCCGGCGACCCCCACATATACCCTGATCTCGCGCATTTTGTCTGTCGTGTACTTCGCATTCTTCATCCTGATGCCCTGGTACACCCGCATCGACAAGTGCAAGCCCGAGCCAGAGCGTGTGACGTCCAAATAATTGAGAGAGGTTCGTTGACATGAATGCAATCAAGAAAATAGGCATGCTGGTATTGCTGGTCGCCCTGCCGGCATTGGCGAGCGCCAGCGGTGCTGCGGTTCAGTTGGACAAGGCACCGGTCAATCTGCACGATCAGGCTTCGTTGCAGCGCGGGGCAAAGTTGTTCACCTCGCGCTGTCTTGCCTGCCACGCGGCCAGTTACATGCGCTATAACCGTTTGCGCGATATCGGCATGAGCGAAGAGCAGATCAAGGCGGAACTCGAGTTGCCGGAAGACGTGAAAGTCGGTTCGACCATGCAGGCCGCGATGGACAGTAACTCGGCCAAGCTGGCGTACGGGGTCGCGCCTCCGGATTTAAGTGTGATCGCCCGTTCGCGCAGTGCTGATTGGCTGTACACCTACCTGCGCAAATTCTATGTGGATGAGAGCCGCCCCAGCGGCTGGAACAACACGGTCTTCCCCAATGTGGGGATGCCGTTTGTGCTGGCAGACCTGCAAGGCGAACAACACGCTGAAGTCGAGCAACACGAGGGCCACGAAATCAAGAAACTGGTGGTGAAAACACCGGGTTCGATGCAGCCGGCCGAATACGACAGTGCGATCGCCGATCTGACCAATTATCTGGTGTACATGGGCGAACCGGCCAAGCTGGTGCGTCACCAGATCGGCTGGATCGTGCTGGGTTTCCTGTTCATTCTGTTTTTGCTGTTGTTCTCCCTCAAAAAGGAAATCTGGAAGGATCTGCATTAAGCGGATTGAATTCGAGAGCGGGTTTGTGGTAATTTGCGCTCCGCTTTCATGAGTGCCAATACGGCGGGGCTCATTGCCCCGCCGTTTGGTTTTTAATGCAATACTTTGATTTTCAGGTACTTAATTTATGATGACACTTTATTCCGGGACAACGGATCCCTACAGCCATCGGTGTCGTTTTGTCTTGTTTGAAAAAGGCATGGACTTCGAAGTGATCGATGTTGATGTGTTCAACATGCCGGAAGATCTGGCGGTGATGAATCCATACAACCAGGTTCCGGTGCTGGTCGAACGCGACCTCATTTTGTACGAAGCCAACATCATCAACGAGTATATCGACGAGCGTTTCCCGCATCCGCAACTGATGCCGCCCGATCCGGTCATGCGTGCGCGTGCCCGTTTGTTCCTGCACCGCTTTGAACAAGAGTTGTTTTGCCATATCGCGGGACTGGAAAGCAATAACGCCAAGGTCAATGAAAAGGCGCGCGAGGCCGTCCGGGCCAACCTGACCCAGATTGCCCCGATTTTCGGCAAGCAGAAATTCATGCTGGGTGACGAATTCTCGATGCTTGATGTGGCCATCGCCCCCTTGTTGTGGCGTCTCGAACATTACGGGATCCATCTCGACAAGGAGGCGACCCCGCTGATGAAATACGCCGAGCGCCTGTTTTCGCGGCAAGGCTTCATCGAGGCGCTCACGCCGGCCGAAAAAGCCATGCGCAAGTAATTGGGCATGACAACCGGACCTGCCACCAAACCCTATCTGATCCGCGCCATCTACGAATGGTGTACCGATTCCGGTTTTACCCCATATCTGGCGGTGCAGGTGGATGACTACACCCAGGTGCCCAAGGCTTACGTCAAGGAGGGCAGAATCGTTCTGAATATCGGGGCGGACGCAGTGAAGAATCTGCACCTCGGGAATGAGGATATCACCTGTAGCGGACGCTTCGGCGGGGTGGCGCACCAGATCATCGTGCCGGTTGCCGCCGTCGTGGGCATCTTTGCCAAGGAAAACGGTCAGGGCCTGGTGTTTCAAGCATCGCAGACTGTTTTGCCAACGGTTGACGGAGCGGACGGACCGCTCTCACCGACGCCGGGGAAACCCAAACTGACCATCGTCAAGTAAGCAATGGCGTGGTCTCACCCAGAACGGAACATGCCCGGACTGGTTCGAAAATATGCAGTGCAGCGCTAAGACGCCGACTTCGTTGCAGCACCCTGATTTAACATATCCATCAGATCGACGCGATCCGCCAAGCGCATCATGCGCCTTGTCTCTATTTGGAATTTCTTTCAATTCGGCGCGGTTTTGCTATATTCCACATGCACCTTCATGAAGAGTCAATCAACATGTCCAACGCCGACCCTATCGAACTGGAAAAATTCTCGCAACTCGCCCACAAGTGGTGGGACCCGAACAGCGAATTCAAACCGCTGCACGAGATCAACCCGTTGCGACTGGCTTATATCGACGGCATCGCCAAGCTGTCCGGCAAGACCGTGCTGGACGTGGGCTGCGGCGGTGGCATCCTGAGCGAAGCGCTGGCGGATGCGGGCGCGACGGTAACGGGCATCGACCTCGCCGACAAGTCTTTGAGCGTTGCCAAGTTGCATCTTCTGGAAAGCGGCAAGCAGGTCGAATACCGCAAGGTCGCGGTCGAAGCGCTGGCCGAAGAACGTCCAGCCTCCTTCGACGTGGTGACCTGCATGGAAATGCTGGAGCACGTGCCCGATCCCGCGGCCGTGGTCGCCGCCTGCGCGCAACTGGTCAAACCGAACGGCCACGTATTCTTCTCCACGCTGAACCGCAACCCGAAGTCTTATCTGTTCGCCATCATCGGCGCGGAATACGTGCTCAACCTGTTGCCGCGCGGCACGCACGACTACGCGAAATTCATCAAACCCTCGGAACTGGCGCAATGGTGCCGCGCTGCGGGGCTGGAGGTAACCGAGGTGACCGGCATGAGCTATAACCCGCTGGACAAGTCCTATGCGCTCGGACGCGACACGAGCGTCAACTATCTGCTCGCCAGCCAACGTGGTTGATGCCGTCCTTTTCGATCTCGATGGCACTTTTGCCGACACCGCACCCGATCTGGGCGAGGCGCTGAACCATGTCAGGGCACTGCGCGGTTTTGCGCCGCTGCCGCTCGAAGTCATCCGCCCGCAAGCCTCGCACGGCTCGCGCGGCCTGCTCAATCTGGGGCTCGGGCTCGAACCCGGCGCTCCCGACTACGACAGTTTGCGCGACGCCTTTTTGCAACACTACGCGGCGCACTTGTGCGACCGCACCCGGCTGTTCCCGGGCATGGCGGCGCTGATCGAGGAACTGGAGGAACGCGACCTGCCCTGGGGCATCGTCACCAACAAGCCGCACCGCTACACCGTGCCGCTGATGGAAAAACTGGGGTACGCCACGCGGGCGGCGTGCCTGGTCAGCGGCGACACCTGCAACGAGGCCAAACCGCATCCGCAGCCGCTGTTGCACGCGGCGGAACTGATGGGCGTCGAAGCAAAACGCTGCCTGTACCTCGGCGATGACCTGCGCGACATGCAGGCCGCGCAGGCCGCCCAGATGATCGGCATCATTGCCGCCTACGGCTACCTCGCTGCCGGCACCGACCTCCGTGCCTGGCCTGCCGCCGGCAGCGTGCAAACCCCGTTTGCCCTGCTGCGCTACCTGACCCTGTGATCCCCGGTATGATGTCCGCAACCACAAGGGGCATGGCGATATGAACGAGAAGCAGAACGCTGCCGCGCTGAGTTCCGGCGAGGACGATATCCAGGCCATCCTGCACAAGGTCATCATCGCGCACCAGCAGGCGCTCGCCCTTCTGCAACAAACGGAAACCGCCTACAGCCGCCTGGTCCCGCACCAGTTGCTCAGCCTGCTGCAGGCCAGAAGCATCGTCGATGTGAAACTGGGCGATCAGGTGGAACGCAAGATGACCATCCTGTTCTCCGACATCCGCGACTTCACACCGCTGTCGGAATCCATGACGCCGGCCGAGAACTTCGAGTTCATCAACTCCTACCTGAGCCAGATGGAGCCGGTGATCAGCCGCCACCACGGCATCATCGACAAATACATCGGCGACGCCATCATGGCGCTGTTCGAAAAGGGCGCGGATGAAGCATTGCGCGGCGCGATCGCCATGCTGGAAAGACTCGCCTACTACAACGCGGGGCGGGAACGCGCCGGCTACCGACCGATCCACATCGGCATCGGCCTCAACAGCGGCATGGTGATGATCGGCACCGTCGGCGGCATCAACCGCATGGATAGCACCGTGATCGGCGATGCTGTCAATCTGGCGGCGCGCCTGGAAGAAGCGACCAAGATTTACAACACCCCGCTGCTCATCAGCCACAACACCCTGTACGACCTGAACACGCCCGATGCCTACCATTTCCGTTTTATCGACCGCCTCCGCGTCAAGGGCAAGGCGCAGCCGCTCTCCCTCTACGAAGTGTTCGACGTTGACGATCCCAGGCTGCGCAGGCACAAATCCGATACCCGGGAAGATTTCGAGCAAGCGGTCGCCTACTACCACCTGAAAGACATCGCCCAGGCACTGCCGCGTTTCGAGCGCTGCGCCGAACATTGCCCGGAAGACCTACCAGCCCGCATCTATCTCGAACGTTGTCACGAATACCAGGCCACACAGCACCACTACGGCACCAGCGAACTTTCCACCCCGTTGTTGTGGAAAGCGGAATTCCAGACCGGCATCGAACCGGTAGATGCCGCCCACCACGCCCTGATCGAACGCATCAACCAGCTTGCCGCTTGCATCCTGCACAACGAGCCCATCGACTTCGATGAAATGTTCGCCTTCCTGCAACAGCAGTGCGCTTCCCTCTTCCCTTATGAGGAAAAATTGATGCGCGAACATGATTATCCCTTTGCCGACAGCCACGCCCATGAACACCGGCACTTCATCGCCAACTACCGCGCCATGCAAAACCAATCCTGCAACGGCTGCAAGGATCAGCGCTACCTCGCCTATCGCCTCGTGCTGCTGCTCCTGGACTGGTTCTCGTCGCACGCCAGCAAGGCAGACCGCCATTTCGCCCGGCACATGCAGAACACCGCAACCCGACAAACTGCTACAATCCCCGGCGCCAAGTAACAAACCAGAACCGGGGGCGACCTGGCTTCGACGTGGGTTGCAAAGCAGTGCAGGGCATACCGAGGACCCGCCACCTCGTAAATCAGCTGGAAAACCAATAGTCGCAAACGACGAAAAGTACGCTCTAGCCGCTTAACCGGTTAGACCTCACACCCTGCTTTCCGTGGAGGGGCTCAAGGCCGCAAGGCCGCGATGAGTGAGGTCATTTACACGGAATCGTGTGATGCAGGGTCACTTTGTATCGCATTAAATTTAGGTGACTCGTCCAGTAGCAGCCTGTCGGTTGGCGTCTTCCGGATAAAATCAAACAACCTGACTAAGTATGTAGAACTGTCTGTAGAGGACTTGCGGACGCGGGTTCAATTCCCGCCGCCTCCACCAAATTGAAGGGCTCGGACAATCTCCGGGCCCTTTTTCTTGCCTGAAATCCCCGCACCACGCGGGGTTCCGGCCAACTGTGCTGCGGGTGACCTGCCGCCGAAACGCCCTGATTTCAGCGTTTTTGGCTCAAAGTCTGTCTCTATTCTCTGTTTGGCCTGCGGGTAGGCGCAGTTTTGGCTCTTGCAAAATCAGCAACTTACGCGCGGCAGTTCATCGTCAACCAAGGCGACCGGTCAGACATCAAACGCCGTGACCACCTCGCGCTGCGCCACCCAGTCGGTCGGCAGTGGATTGCGTTGGAACCACAGCAGGCTCATGCACCGGGGCTGCTGCCCGGCCAGGATGGTCCGGATGATGGCGGGCTCGAGCAGGGTCAGACGCAACAGCTCGTTGACCGTCGAGTGGTGCAGGCCTTCCCTCTGGGCGATCTCGCTGCCACTGGCGACCACGCCGTCGTCGAGCAGCTGCTGCCAGTAGAACGCGCGTGTCAGCGCCACCAGCAAGGGCTGGTCGATCTGGGTGGCGACCTTGCTCGGCGACTCAACCGCTCCATCTGGCCGCACCACCACCTTGCTGGCACCGCGCTTTCTAATCTTCAGCGGGATGAAGGTGGACAGTTTTATCTGCCCGCCATCCCGGCGTTCGCGGGCGATGGGCACTCCCAGTGTTCGTACTTTCGGTTTCATATGGTTTCCTCCATCTCATGCAGTTCTGCACCAATGGTGCCGGGCATCAGTTCTCCGACCAGTTCCTGCCAGCCCTGATCGCGCCAGATAATTTCCAGCCCGCCGTCGGCAATCACCACGCGCTCGATCAGCAGTTGCGCCAGTCGACACTGCTCAGCTGGAAACAACTCCCGCCACAGGCTGGCAAGGTTGCGCATCGGCAGCACCACTTGGGGTTCGGTCAGATCCGGCCTGAGGTGCCGCATCCGGTCCCACACCGATTGCACGATGCGCGGGGCCGACAGTGCCGCCACGATCTGCTGCGTGACCAGTTCCTCGATGGGTGCTGCTGGCAGCGGACCGTGCTGACTGGCCCACGCACCAAAGCGCCGGTGTTTGATCGGGCTGTAGTAACGGTAGGTCTTGCCCTTCTTCACCGTGTAGCTGGGCACCAGCCGTTCGCCATCGGACGTGAACAGCAGGCCGCGCAACAGCACCGGTTCGCTCTGGCGGTCATTGGTTTCGCGCCGCCGCTCGATGCCGTCGGTGGCAATCAAGGCGTGGACGGCTTCCCACTGGCCTTGCGTGATGATGGCCTGATGCTGACCTGGGAAGCTTTGGCCCTTGTGCACGATCTCGCCCAGGTACATCCGGTTGTGCAGCATCTTGTAGATGGTCTGCTTGGTGAAGGGTTTGCCGCCCTTGGTGACCACGCCTTGCGCGCCGTAGGCCTTGGCCATCAGCGTGGCCGAGCGCACGGTCACGAAGTCATCAAAGATGCGGCGAACCAGGGCAGCCTCGGTTTCATTGATCACCAGCAGACGATCCCGAACGTCGTAGCCCAGCGGCAACGGCCCGCCCATCCACATCCCCTTGGCTTTGCTGGCCGCGATCTTGTCGCGGATGCGCTCTCCGGTCACTTCCCGTTCGAACTGCGCGAAGGACAGCAGCACGTTGAGCATCAACCGGCCCATCGACGTGGCCGAATTGATCTGCTGCGTGACGGCGCTGAAGCTGACACGGTGGCGGTCGAACACATCGACCATCCGGGCAAAATCCGCCAGCGAGCGTGACAGCCGGTCGATCTTGTAGACCACCACGATGTCGATCTTGCCCATCTGGATATCGGCCATCAGGCGCTTCAAGGCAGGCCGGTCCATATTGCCCCCGGAGAAGCCACCATCGTCGTAATCATCGGCCACAGCGACCCAGCCCTCGTGGCTCTGGCTCTTGATGAAGGCGTGCCCAGCTTCTTTCTGGGCATCGATGGAATTGAAGGACTGGTCCAGCCGTTCGTCACTGGAGACGCGGCAATACACCGCGCAGCGCCGCATCGGTGCGGTCTGTGGCATCTGCAAAGGCGCGTTCATTGAGCATCCCCTCTTCCGCCCCGTAGACCAAAGAACTTCGGCCCATTCCAGCGCGTGCCCGTGATGTGGCGCGCCGCCGCCGACAGGCTTTTGAACACCTGACCGTTGAGCTCGTACAGACCATCTGGCGTAACGGTGACGCGATGCTGGCGCTCATCCCATTCCCGGATCAGCGTGGTGCCGGGTATCAGCAAAGTCTGTGTGCTGCGCCCGACACTGCTTTTGATCTTGGAATGCTTGGCACCGGCCTCGACCAGCATCTTGCGGATATTGGTGGGCAGCGCGCCGTAGGCCTTCTCCTGGATGCGGTAGGCCAGACGCGATTCCACATAGTGGCGGTTGCGGTGGCTGGGTCGCCGGGGGAAATGCTGATCCCAAAGCGCCCAAAGGTCAGCCATGGGCAGGGATGGCAGCGCGGCCAATTGGGCCGAAATGCTACCGTTGGTGGTATTCGTCATTTCAAATGCTCCTGTGGTTGAGACAGGTCCATGAACGCGCTGTGGCGAGCAGAAGCCAAGTCAAACCGCGCTCTGCGTCGGGTCATCGACCTGACCTGTTGCCACCTCGACGCGCTCGCCCAGCAAGGTCTGCGCATGCCCGGTGCGTTTGTCCTGAACGCCCAATATGTAGACCTCGCCGTTCCAGACGCCACAGGCCACGTCGGTGTCCACTTCGTCGGCGGGCATCAACCAGCCCGTTACGCCTTCCGGCATCCGTAACAGGTCTGCGGGCACGCTAATTGGGACGTGGAATGCGGCCTGCCGTGAGTCAAGCCAGTGCAATATCGCGGGAGGCGCATCGGGAAAGTTCTCCTGGCTCAGGATCGGAATCCAGACCAGCGGTTTTCCTGTGTCGAGCCAATCTTGAACCCGTTGGGCGA
The DNA here is from genome assembly GCF_045866295.1 of Ferrigenium sp. UT5. Taxonomy (NCBI): domain Bacteria; kingdom Pseudomonadati; phylum Pseudomonadota; class Betaproteobacteria; order Nitrosomonadales; family Gallionellaceae; genus Ferrigenium; species Ferrigenium sp. UT5. Next base: position 20,990 of record NZ_BAAFRY010000016.1, on the reverse strand, counting down.
CTTCGGGGTCGTGAAAGGCCAGCGGCTGGCCGGGAATGGTGGTGTCAATCGTCGTGTTCATTTCATCTCCTTGAATGCTGGTAACCCGGCGCATTGCCGAGTGGTAACCGGTAACCTGGGGTGGTAACCCGGTTTCGGGTTCTGTCGCTGACGAGGGCGCGCGGCTGCGCCCCCCGTATCGGTTAATGCGTGGGAAGGACCCCTTTCACCTGTGACGGCGATACCGACGTGGCGGGCGTTGGAAATGGCGCTGCCACCAACGGCGCAGCCGCCGGTCGATCCGTTCGGCGGCCAGAAACCACGGCCACCACCAGGGCAGCTTGACCCGCACGCGCCGCGCCCTGCGTACGATGGAGGTCGACGTCCTGCCCGGTACGGTGAACGGGGTCTCGCCCCACGCTGCCTGTGACGCGGAAGGCAGCGCACCAATGCCGTCGTCACGCGAGATGGCGGCGTGTGCTGCCGGTGGCAGAAACTGCTGCCGGACTGGCAGGCGCTCCAGACCGTCTGACCCCGGTGCAATGCGCGGCGACAGCGGCCCGAAGCGATCTGGCTGATGCCGACCTGAAGGCAGGATTTTCATGACGGCAGCCCTCACACATCCACGCGCACCACGGTCGACAGGCCGGTACCTTGACCGAGATGCTTTTTAGGCGGATTGGGATCGGGCGCGTAGATGCGGCGCTCATCACCTTTGGCCTTGGGGTGATAGACCTTCAGGCCCCAGCCGTCGAAGCCCGCGCTGCGCAGGGCGGTGTCCAGCGCAGTGACCAATTCATTGTCGGTGCGGGTGAACTGCTCGTTCAGGTCGCGCAGTTCTTCGTACGGGATGCCCGCAATCAAGGTGGGCAACAGTTCGCCATCGCGCGTTTGTCCGATCAGCTCGTGGTCGAAACGCGTGCAGGTGTCGCCCGTCACGCGGGTGTGGGTCAGGCGCACGCGCTGCAACAGCACGGCCTCCACGCTCTGCATTTCGCGCCAGGCCTGTACGAAGATCTTGGCGGCCGCCAGCATCCGCTGTGCGCTGGGGCGGAAGATGCGGCGGATTTCCTGATCGATCAGCGATTCATCCACACCGGCCACCATCTGCCCGGCCAGATCGTTGATGTACTGCTCCAGTGCCTTGACGCGGGTGGGTGCTTCCAGCACCTGCTGCGTGGCCTTCACACGTGCGGCTTGTTCCTGCGCCAGCGCCTGTTGGTGTTCTTGATCGAATTTCGCCAGCGCATCCGCGTCGCCCAAGGCTGCCAGTACATCTCGCTGAATGGTCAGCGTCATCTCCGGCTCGGCGGGTTTGTCCCAGCCGCAGGTGATGCGGTTGGCCGCGACCAATGCGGCAATGGCCTGGTGGTACTGGGCGTTCTGCTGGCGTAGACGGTCGAATATCTTCGCCACGGCACTGACATCCCCGATTTCGCTGACGGGCGATGCGCCCTTAGCGGATTTCGGGTTGGCCGCTGTTGCTGCTTTCTTGGTGAAAGGGTTCACGTTCATTTGTGCTCTCCATATCGAATGCCGCCCACAGAGGTGTGGGAGACGCCGGGCGGCGTGGCGTGCTGTTTTTGGGTGGTGATGCGCCAGAGCGCGCCATCGCGGCTGTGGCCAAGGTGGGTGATGTCGATGCCCTTGGCGCGATAGGCCGGAGCAATGCGTCGCAATTGATCGGCCAGCCCTTTCGGGGAGCGCGGCCAACTGCTGCGGTCAGGAATGCTGTGGGTGTTCAGCAGGTCGTAGAGCTGACCGGCGGTGCCCTGCCAATTGATGGGCAGGATGCGATCCGCGAGGTACTTGTCCAGGGCCTGCGCAACGGCGTTGCTCTCCAAGGCCCGGTCGATGCCCGCGCGCACGAGGTCTGCGTACTGCTGCTGGAATTCGCCGGGAGCAAAGCCCAGGGCGCGGGCCACTGCCTCGCCCAGTCGTTCGTAGTCAGCCATACGCTGCTTCTGGGTGAGCTTGACCGTCGGCAGGATGGCCAGTGCCGCTGAGAACAGATCGAGCAAGCCGGCGAACACCTTGGGTTGATCACGCTCCCAGCCCGCGTGCGTGTCGGCATCGTCGCGTCGGGCATCGGCGGGGATGGTCGGCAGATCGACATGGATCACCCGGTCGATCAGGTCGGGACGCGTGGCGACCACGGCGATGCCGTTGAGCACCACCGGCCGTTTGGTCTCCATCACGTGCTCTTCGCCATTGGTGTAAAGCTGGCGCGAGGCAAAGCCACCACCGGTAGCCAGGGTGCAAAACGCATCCTGCTGCTCGGGCGTGAGGCCGGAGAGGTTCTCGTAGCTGACCAGCCAGTTGTTGGCGGCAGCGACGAACACGTCTTCCACCGTCTTGGGCCGCCCACGCAGCATCACCTTGTTGGGATCGACCAGGCTGCGCAGCACGGATTGCGTGGTGGACTTGGCCGAGCCTTGTTCGCCCACCAGCTCTAGCACCGGGAATGGGGTGTCCGGACGGAAGCAGTCCAGCAGCCAAGGCAGCACCATCACCCGGCTGTGCGCCGGGATGTTGGTGTGCTGCCAAAGCAATCCGACATCACCATTCGCAGCTGGCATCGGCAACGGGCGCATCGAAGGCGTGCGGGTGAAATACACCGGTGATTCATTCACCACCCGCCAGCCCTGGGGTGTGACATGGATGGCCTGCCACTGCTCATCGGCCAGATCGATCAGGTAGCCATCGTCACAACGGGCGGCGCGGACGTGGACTTCAATCTCGTCGCCATCGTTGATGCCTGCGGCGGCGAGTGTGGCCAGTGCCGACTTCATGGTGGTTTCCGGCACGCCCATTTCCTTGGCCCTCCAGTAGGTGGCCCGCAGCCAGTCTTCAAAGCCGGAGGAATACACCCGCCACACTTCGCGCCGACTGGGCATCGGAATCACGGCCACGGCGTTTCGGTCGGCATCGTGGTGCAACTGGCACTGCGCCCGGGCTAAAGCCACCAATTCATCAAGAGTGCTGCTGTCGTCATCGCTGCCGGGCAGTTCGGCACGCACCAGTTTGTCGAGCACCGTCACCGAGCAATCGCGGTTGGCCTTCTTGGCGGCGTTGCGCAGGCGTAAGTAGGTCGGCAGATCGGTGGCCTTCAAAATCGTGAAGGCGCGCACCACGTCTTCCTCGGCCAGCACGCCCACGTCATCGGCCAGTCGGAGCAGCGCCGCCTCGATCACGCCAACGGGATCGGTGTCAGGCGTCGGTGCCGGAGTAGCTACCGCATCCACCTCGACCGTGTGATGGTCGTGATGGTGGTGACGGTCGTTCTCTACTACTCCGTCCTTCGATGCGATAGACGCGCTCATCGTCACCGCCCGAATCAGCGCGAGCGTTCGATGAGATTGCGAATGTCTTCAGCGCGCCAGACCGTGGTCTTGCTGCCGAGTTTGATGCCTTGGGGGAATTTGCCTTCCCGGATGCCAGCCCACCACGCGGAACGGCTGATGGGGATGAGGGACAGGATCTGCGGCAACCGAACGAAGCCGGTTTCGGGCAGGATTGGGCGGGTGAAATTCATGGTGAGCATCCGTGGTCGTTTTGGGATGCTCTGTATTGAATACCTCTATTTCCGGCAGAGAAACGACCAGTGCGCGCAGACTGCACACGCTGCGCGCAGCGAGAGTGCCCTTGCTACTTCTGCAGGTCAGATGTCGGCGGGGTACGACCTTTGCGCTCGTCGTAGAGCCACTTGGCCACGGTGCGTGGCGACTTGTGTACCAGTTTGGCGATGGCCTGTGAGGCGGCTTCGACGCTGGGATAGTTGTGCATGCTGTACAACTCGATAGCTCGCAATCGTGCAGCACGATTGGTCTTGTGCTTCTCGATGGCCGCAGCCTTGGCCTGAATCGAAATGCGTTCCTTCACTGCTGCATCGAGGCTCGTTCCTTCATTGGGGAACAGGATGCGAGCAAGGCGAGCGTCAGCGTGACGGCTTGCCAGTTCTTCCGCCAGACAGATGGCCTCCATGGCATCGATGGCATACCGCCCCGCCGTCACCCATTGCCGCTCGATCTCTGCCGTCTCTGGCAGCACCGCCCGGTGGTAGCCGATTGCATCGAGTTCGGGCTGAATAGAGAAATTGGCATCGACCACCAACCACAGTGCCAGCACGGCAAAAGCGTGATGATGGTGCGGAAAGCGTTCACCCGCCTTGGGCCGGATGTCGTAATAGAAGATGCTGTCACGCAGCCATTGCCCGTCACTGCGCTGCATGCGTACTGGCGCGGGCTCCTCGTCAGCACCGGCTTCTTCAGCCGCCCTGAGTACGGCACTGTCGATGATCCACTCGACAGTCTCAGCCAATTCAATAAGCTGCGCCGTCGTGGCATTACTCAGCAAATGGCGCGCACGCCCGGCAATCTCGCCCAGTGCCACGAACGGTACGCGAGGGACTGCACCGGTCAATGGATCGAACTGATTGAATTGCCGACAGTAGCTCATCGCTGAATGCACGCCTCCGCACGTCTTGGATTTGAATTGGACAAACCAAGATATTACCGGCCATGCCGGTGACGATCCATTGCAACGTTGATGTGTGCGTGTTTTGGGCCAAACAGAGATGAAGCACCGTCACAACCATCACCACTGTCACGGCGGGCCATTGACCGTGATGGTTGTGATGATGGTGATGGTCACGGCCTATTGTTACGGTCGGGGAATACACACACGCCCAGGCAAAACGGGTCCTTCCTGCCGAAAATCCAATGCGGGGGGCGACAGCGCAGCATTGCGCCACCGTCCAACCCCAAAACAAGGTTTGCAAGGTTTGCGGTTCGCACTTGGCGGTGCGGCCCGATGGGCTGAATGCCGCATCAGCGCTGGCGTGTGCGGAATCGCGCGAACTCAGAAGGTGCGAACCTGGGTGCGTACCGGGTTCGCAGGTTTGTACTCCTGCCGCACGAAAAACCGCCGCTTTGACGAGCGATGCAAGGGGCTCCAGAAGCTGGACATCCTTACCGCTCCGTGATGACCTCCAAGAAATGGAGAGCACCTGTGGTGGCGCGATAGTCGATAAAGCTCCATTCATGTAGACTTTCACCGATCTACATCGACTTTCACTCAGACCAATTGAGCGCCAATGCCATGAACACCGAACCGTGGGTCACCGCCGAGCATGTCGCCCAGCACTTGGGCGTGGCCAAGGACACCGTTTATCGCTGGCGCGAGCGCAAGGGTCTACCTGCGCATCGTGTGGGGCGACTGTGGAAATTCCAGTTGTCCGAGGTGGACGAATGGGTACGCGCAGGCGGCGCGGATGAAGAACAACAAAAGCAAGATTGATTGAGAACTAACTCATGGCCAAGACCAAGAAACCGACCCACAAACCCAGCCTGCCATTTCCACCTGCCGCCGACACTCTGCATCAGGACGGCAATTGGCTGTGGATTCCGTTGCGCAAGGAGTGGCGTGACGTCACGACCAAACCGGAGGAGATCGTTCGGCAGAAATTCATCCGCACGCTGGTAGAGCATTACGGCTATGCACTGGAGCAGATGGATCAGGAGCGACGCACGCAACACGGTCACAAAAGCCCTCGCGCCGACATCGTGATTTGGCAGTCCGCAACCGAAAAAGATGCAGGTCGCACACCCGTGCTGGTGATTGAGTGCAAGACCGACACCATCGATATCCAGCAACGAGACTACTACCAAGGCGAGTCCTATACCCGCGCCGCCGGTTGCGAATTCTTCATTGCCACCAATGCCCGGCACACGGCGGTGTTCAAACTGGTTCCCGGGCTCCCTGGCGGTTTCGTGGCCATCAACGAAATTCCCAAAGCCACTGACTGGGGCGATGCAAAGCGCTTGAAAGAAATCCGTGAATCTCTGCGGACCTTCAATCGCAAAGAATTCCAGGACCTGCTGTTTGTTTGCCACAGCATCCTGCGCGACGTTCACAAGATGGACCCGGGCCGGGCTTTCGACACCATCTCGAAGATCCTCTTCATCAAGATGTACATCGAACGTTCCGGCCTGCACGGGACATTCACTGTTGATTATCTTGATCAGCGCGCCGCGTCCCGTATGCCAAACGATCCACTGGTACACGATGGTTTGTTTGAGCTGACCAAGGACTACTACAAGGCAGATGATCTGTTTGCAGCCACTGACAAATTGGAAATCTCGGAAACCACCTTCCGGCGCATCGTCAAAGAACTGCAACGCTTTGATCTCTCCAAGACTGGCGATGACATCAAAGGTCTGGCCTTTGAGAAATTCCTCGGCACCACCTTCCGTGGCGAGCTGGGTCAGTTCTTCACCCCGCGCCCGGTGGTCGAATTCATGGTCGACCTGCTCAACCCACAGGAAAACCAACTCGTTTGCGACCCGGCATCCGGCTCCGGCGGTTTCCTGATCCGTGCCTTTGAGCACGTCCGCGCCCAAATCGTGGCAGACGTTCAACGGCAGAAGGATGAAGAACGCGCCCGTATCGAAGCATTGGGCCTGCCGGAAGAAGAGGAAGAAACCCAGATCGAAGCGGCCTTTTCTCGGCTAAACCGCGAACTGCTCCCCAGCGGGGACGACAACAAGCCTATCGATACCCGCGTGGGGCGCTTAGCTTGGAAATGCATCTACGGCACCGATGCTGAGCCACGCGCCGCCCGCACCGCCAAGATGAACATGATCATGCACGGCGATGGGCATGGCGGCATTCACTACCACGATGGTCTGCTCGACATCAACGGCATCTTCAATGGCCGCTTTGACCTGGTGCTGACCAATCCACCGTTTGGCTCCAACGTCGGCAGCGACCAGAAGGTCGGTGGCAGCGATGAGACCCGCGTACCCACCGACGAAGCCTATCTCGCCCGTTGCCGGGAGCGCGGCTACGGTGAAGCGTGGGAAGAAAGCCACCAACGCCTACTGGATGCCGCCGCCGCAAAAACGCCGATCCTTGATCTGTTCGAGATCGGCAAGGCCAAGAACAACCGCCCCACCGAACTGATTTTCGTGGAGCGTTGCCTGAACCTGCTCAAGCCCGGCGGGCGGATGGGCATTGTGCTGCCCGATGGCAATCTCAACAATCCTTCTCTGGCCTGGCTGCGCCGCTGGGCCGAGGGCCGCGCCAAGCTGCTGGCCGTGGTCAGCTTGCCCGAGGAGACCTTCAAGTCGAGTAACGCCACGGTCAAAGCATCCTTGGTGTTTCTGCGCAAGTTCACCGATGACGAATCGATTGCGTGGGAAGCGGCATGGACTCAAGCCCATTCCGAGCTTGATGCAGACTTTGATGCGGAGCGCACTGCGCAGCACCTGGCTTACGCATCTCGCATCGTCAGCGGCGAGGACGCTGAAGCACAGCGTCTGCTGGATGAACTGGCAGCCCTGGGTTTGAACCGCACCTTGCTGCCCTGGCAGCGCGGCGAAGCGCCGGCATATCCACGCACCTGCCGCCCCACAACCCAGAGCAAGCCGGTCTGGCTGGGTGAGGTCGCAAAGGAACACAAGAAGGCGGTTACCGAACTCAAAAAGCAAGCCACAGCGGCGCCGGCGGGCGTACAAAAACACAGCGATGCACTGCTATCGGAGTTGAAGTCCAAATACAAAGGCGTCGACGAAGCCCACACCGCCGCACTGTGGACGCGCGTGCGCGAGTTGTTTGACTACCCTGTGTTCATTGCAGCCCCCAAGGCCGTCGGCATCACCTCCACTGGCGAAACCGGCGAAGGTGTGGCGACAGATCTGCCCGAATTGCTCAAAGCCTATCGCGAGTTTGAAAACTGGTTAGCGCAAGGTGCGCAGCCGGAGGCAACGCCAAATTTTCCGGTGCCCTCCACTGCGTGATCCGGCGGTGGAGGGAGATAGAACGCTGGATTGAGACGACAGCGGGTGAAGCACGCGCCAGTGGCTTTCCATTAAAAGCCTTGAGTGAACTAATCGTTCCGCGTCACGAATCCGTGCGAGTTGACGGAGTACTTGGTGACTGGCAGGCCATCACCATCAAGTTCTCTGGCGAGGTGCTGCCACGTGATCGGGCCGAAGCTTTCAAAGGGGCGATGTTTGCCGCTTACCCTGGCGACCTGGTTTTCTCCAAAATCGATGCCCGCAATGGCGCGGTGGGGCTGATCCCGGACAGCATTCCCAAAGCGGTCATCACCCCCGAGTACCCAGTCTTTACGCCCAAGCCAGAAAAACTGCGGCCTGCTTTCCTGAACCACCTGTTGCGCGCCGCGCATTTCAAGGCAGATCTTCAGCGCAAGGCATCGGGCACCAGCGGCCGAAAGCGGGTCACGCCCGAGGGCTTTTTGAGCCTCGAGGTGCCAGTACCAAGCTTGGACGAGCAAGATGCACTGGTCACCGTCTACGCAGAAGCCCTGACTCGCGCCGAACAACTGGAACAGGAGGCCGAAGTCATTGAGCGCGCAGGTTGGCAAGCCTTTGAAGCGGCACTGGGCGTGGCCCCGCCGCCTCCTCTACCGGATCGGCCGGTGTTCGTGGCACGGTTCAAGGATGTGGAGCGGTGGAGTCACGACGGCATTCTTCGTGGGGTAACTGGAAGTGGCTCAACCACTTTGGAAGCAACGACAGAATTGCTGGGGAATGCGCTGCTTGAAGTTCGCCACGGCTGCTCGAAAGGACCGTCGAAGAAATCCACCCCTTTGCGCGTCTTGAAGATCAGTGCAGTCACCAAGGGGCGGCTTGATCTGGCAGAAAACAAGTTCATAGCGGATGAACCTGCCCTGCGCGAACAATTTGCCCTCAAGAAAGGTGACATTCTGATGTGCCGAACCAATGGCACGTTGGCATATGTTGGGATGTCGGCACTTGTAGAGTCCGACATCGACGACATGATTTTCCCTGACAAGGTCATTCGTGTTCGGCCGAACCTAGACAAGATCGAACCTGAATTTCTTTGGCGCTTACTCCAAGTGCCTGCCGTGCGCAGCCAAATTGAAGCAGCAGCTCGAACAGCGGTTGGGAATTTCGCTATCGGCGGCAAAGACATCAAGGCTCTCAAGGTGCCGCTGCCAACTCCTGCACATCAAAAAGACCTTGCTCAAGCATTGAACGACGCCGTGATCCGTGCGAAATCCAAGCGAACCGAAGCTACCGCATTACGCAGTGCGGCATGGGACGCTTTCGAGTCTGCTCTATTCACGCCCACCGAGCCGAGCGCCGCATGACCCTCGACTACGCCACCCTTGATGTTCTGCGCACCCACCACCCCGCGTGGCGGCTGTTGCGTTCGGATCATGCACCGCTGGTGGCGAGTTTTCTGCAGCGGGTGTTCGTGGCACCGAATGTGCGGGTGATGGCAGCGGCGGATTTGGCCGAAGCATTGGAGGACGAGCTGTATGCCTTGCGCCTGCACGTGGGCGAAAGCGCATTTCCCAAACCCGCGCTGGAGTACCTGAACGACTGGGCCGCGCCCGACAAGGGCTGGCTGCGCAAGTTCTACCGCCCCGGCACGGACGAGGCGCAATTCGATTTGACGCCCGCGACCGAAAAGGCCATCGCCTGGCTGGCGCAGCTCAGCGAACGGCAGTTCGTCGGCACGGAATCCCGCCTGCTCACGCTGTTTGACCTGCTCAAACAGATGAGCGAAGGCAGTGAGGCCGATCCGGCCAAGCGTATCGCCGAGCTGCACAAAAAACGTGATGACATTGACGCCGAAATCTCACGGGTGTTGTCGGGCGATGTGCCGCTGCTGGATGACACGGCGGTGAAAGATCGCTTCCAGCAATTCATGCAGGGTGCGCGCGAGCTGCTGACTGACTTTCGCGAGGTGGAGCATAACTTTCGTCAGTTGGACCGGCGCGTCCGCGAGCGCATCGCGCTCTGGGAAGGCAGCAAGGGCGCGCTGTTGGAAGACATCATGGGCGAGCGCGATGCCATTGCCGATTCTGATCAGGGCAAGAGCTTTCGCGCCTTCTGGGACTTTCTGCTATCCAGCCGTCGTCAGGAAGAATTGACCGAGCTGCTGGATCGCGTGCTCGCACTGCCCGCGGTGGCGGACCTGAACCCGGATACCCGCACCCGCCGCGTGCATTACGACTGGATGGAAGCGGGCGAACATACCCAGCGCACCGTCGCCGCTTTGTCACAGCAGTTGCGCCGTTTTCTGGACGATCAGGCTTGGCTGGAAAACCGCCGCATCATGGACATTCTGCATGGCATCGAGAGCAAGGCGCTGGCGCTGCGCGATGCTCCCCCTCCAGGCAACGTGATGGAAATGGCTGAGTCCTGCGCAGACATTGAGCTGGCAATGGAGCGGCCCCTGTTCACTCCCGCCATCAAACCCGTGATTGCCGATCTGGCCTTGCAAACGGGTGATGAAGATATTGACCCATCGGCATTGTTCGATCAGGTGGTTGTCGACAAGGCGCGGCTTACCCGCCATATCCGCCACGCTTTGCAAGATCGCGCCCAGATCACTTTGAGTGAGCTGGTAGCGAATCAGCCCTTACAACAGGGGCTGGCCGAGTTGGTGGCCTATCTGCAATTGGGCAGTGAAGCATTCAGCACCGTGGTGGACGAAGACACCCCCGAACCCATCCTCTGGCAGGCAGTGGCAACGGATGGTCAAGTTATTACCCGGAGTGCGCGGCTGCCCCGCGTGATCTTCATGCGCTGAAAAAGAACAAAAGCTGAGGCAAGGGATGGAAGAGGAATTCTTGAACACAACACCGACTGCACACCCGATGGTGGCTCCAGCCGCTGATTTGTCGGTTTTGCTGATCGGCTTGCTCAAAGGTGTGCTCTACCGGGATGGCGATGAACGCCAATGGGCAGCTCTGCTGAACCTGCAAGCACGCGTGCGTGATTACGTGGCGGTGTTGAACCTTGATCTGGTGCTGGATGAGGCAGAAGGCTATGCATTCCTGAAAAGCCGTCCCGAGCCTGCCGACGACGATTCATCACCGTGTTTGCCCCGCTTGGTGGCGCGCCGCCCGCTGTCCTTCGCCGTGAGTTTGTTGCTTGCCCTACTGCGCAAGAAACTGGCCGAGTTCGACGCGGGTGGTGGGGACACAAGACTGGTGCTATCCCGCGACGACATCGTGGAGCTGGTGCGGGTGTTCCTGCCTGATGGCCCGAATGAGGCCAAACTGATCGATCAGATCGAGACCACGATCAACAAGGTGGCCGAACTGGGTTTTCTGCAGAAGCTCAAACCCGCCGGTGGCGCGGCAGTCGGGCCCGCCACTTTCGAGGTGCGGCGGATTCTGAAAGCCTTTGTCGACGCCCAATGGCTGGCCGAATTCGATACGCGCCTGGCCACGTATCAATCTCAGCTGGCGGGAGTGAGCAACACCAAGGAAGGTGCCGGCCATGAATGATCCGCAATCACTCGGCCTGGACTTCTGCGCCGATGACACGCTGTCGGGCTTTCGGCTTACGCGGCTGGAGGCATTCAACTGGGGCACCTTTGACGGCCGGGTGTGGACGCTGCAACTGGATGGCAAGAATGGCTTGCTTACGGGTGATATTGGCTCGGGCAAATCCACCTTGGTGGATGCCATTACCACTCTGCTGGTGCCTGCTAACCGGATCGCCTACAACAAGGCCGCCGGAGCGGACAGCAAGGAAAGAACACTGCGCTCCTACGTGCTGGGGCACTATAAATCCGAGCGCAATGAGGTTACCGGCGCGGCCAAGCCGGTGAGCCTGCGAGACCACAACAGCTACTCGGTGATCTTGGGTGTTTTCCACAACGCAGGCTACGACCAAACGGTAACGCTGGCGCAGGTGTTCTGGATGAAGGAGGCTCAGGGGCAGCCAGCTCGGTTCTTCTTGAGCGCGGAGCGTGCACTATCTATTGCAACTGACTTTTCACATTTCGGGTCGGACATTGCCCAGCTGCGCAAGAAGCTGCGCGGGCTTGGCGCTGAATTGCACGATAGCTTTCCACCCTATGCGGCATGGTTCCGTCGGCGCTTCGGCATTGAAAACGATCAGGCGCTGGAATTGTTCCACCAGACGGTGTCGATGAAGTCCGTGGGTAACCTGACGGATTTCGTGCGCAGCCATATGCTTGAACCCTTCGAGGTTGGCCCGCGACTGCAGGCCTTGATTGGCCACTTCGATGATCTCAATCGCGCCCATCAGGCCGTACTGAAAACCCAGCAACAGGTCGAATTGCTCACGCCTCTGATTGATGACTGTGGCCGCCACAAGGCGCTGGCAGCCGAGGTCGACAGTCTGCGCGGATGCCGGGATAGTCTGAGACCCCACTTTGCGGGCCTGAAGCTTGGGCTTATAGATAAACGCCTGGGCTCGCTGGCTGAAGAATGGGAGCGCGTGGATGCACAAGTACAAAAACTGGATGCTTCGCAGGAGACGCAAGGCCAGCAAGTAGATGAACTGAAGCAGGCCATCAACGACAACGGCGGCGATCGGCTGGAACGCCTTGCCGTCGAGATTCGCAAAAAAGAGCAGCTGCGGGATACCCGTAAAGCCAAGGCCAGTCGCTATGGTGAACTGGCCGCCGTACTGGGTGAGCCACCTGCGACCGATGCCACCACCTTCGTCGTGCAGCGCGGCAAGTATCAAAACTGGCGCGAGGATGCACGCAACCGCGATGCTGATCTGCAAAACACCCTCACTGAACACGGTGTGACTTTGCGCCAAGGCAAGCAAGAGCACGACCAACAGACCTTGGAGATCGACAGCCTCAAGCGCCGACGCAGCAACATTGATGACCAGCAAATCCAGATTCGCGCCGCGATGTGTGCGGCGCTAGGACTAAACGTGGAGGAAATGCCGTTTGCTGGTGAATTGATTCAGGTGCGTGAAGATGAACGCGATTGGGAAGGTGCTGCCGAACGTTTGCTGCGCGGCTTTGGCCTGGCGCTGCTGGTCCCGGATGCACATTACAAGGCCGTGGCCGAATGGGTGGATGGCGCCCATCTGCGTGGCCGTTTGGTGTACTTCCATGTGCGATCACGCAAGGCCGCTGAACTGCCTGACCTGCACCGTGATTCCTTAGTTCGTAAGTTGGCGATCAAGCCTGAATCACCGCACTACGATTGGCTGGAACGCGAACTCGCCCATCGGTTTGACGTCGCGTGTTGCGCCACGCAAGAGCAATTCCGCCGCGAGACCCGCGCCATCACCCGCGCGGGCCAGATCAAAGACCCGAGTGGCCGACATGAAAAGGATGACCGTCACCGTATCGATGATCGCAGCCGCTATGTACTGGGCTGGAGCAATAGCGCCAAGATCGCGGCACTGGAGGCCAAGCGCCGTCAGCTGGAAGCGCAGCTCGGTAAGGTTGGCAGTGAAATCGGTATTGTCCAGAAACAACGTGATGAGCTCGCCAGCCGTCTTGATGCGCTGACCCGTCTCGAAGAGTTTACGGCGTTCGACGAGCAGGATTGGGCCAGCGTTGCCACCGAAATTGCACAGTTGGTGGATGAACGCAACCGGCTGGAGTCAGCATCGGATGTACTCAAACAGTTGAACGAAAACCTGCGCACCTTGCAGAAGGCGCAGAAGGAAACAGGAGAAGAGTTGCAAACTGCGCGCGAGAAGCGCGCCAAAGTGGAGCAGCGGCGCTCTGACGCGCAAGACCTCCGACAGCAAACCATGGAGCGGCTTCATGGTTTTGTCATCGACGATGCATTGTCGGCAAAGCTCGAAGCCATGCGCGCCGAGGCGCTGGGGGAACACCAACTCACGGTTGAATCCTGTGATAACCGCGAGCAGGACGTGCGCACTTGGCTGCAGTCAAGGATTGACGCCGAAGACTTGAAGCTCAAACGTCTAGCCGAGAAGATCATCAAAGCCATGGCCTCCTTCAAGGAGACATTCAAGCTGGAGACGGCCGAGATGGATGCCAGCCTTGAAGCGGCCTTTGAATATGAAAACCTGCTGACGCAATTGAACCGCGACGACCTGCCGCGTTTTGTTTCGCGCTTCAAGGAACTGCTCAACGTCAATACCATCAACGAAATCGCGAACTTCAATGCTCAGTTGGCCCGTGAGCGCGAAACCATCAAGGAGCGCATCGCCCACATCAACAAATCGCTGGGCGAGATCGACTACAACCCTGGCCGCTACATCGTGCTGGAGTCGCAGGCCAGCCCTGACGCCGAGATCCGCGACTTCCAACAGGAATTACGCGCCTGCACTGAAGGCGCTGTCACAGGTTCGGATGACGCCCAGTATTCCGAAGCAAAATTCTTGCAGGTCAAGGCCATCATCGACCGTTTCCGGGGGCGCGAAGGGTTGTCCGAACAGGATCGCCGCTGGACAGCGAAAGTCACCGATGTGCGCAACTGGTTCCTTTTCGCCGCCAGCGAGCGCTGGCGTGAGGACAACAGCGAGCACGAGCATTACTCAGACTCCGGTGGCAAGTCGGGCGGGCAAAAAGAGAAATTGGCCTACACCATTCTGGCCGCCAGCCTGGCATACCAGTTTGGTTTGGAGTGGGGGGCTGTCCGCTCTCGTTCCTTCCGCTTCGTGGTCATTGATGAGGCCTTCGGGCGTGGTTCGGATGAGTCAGCCCAATACGGCCTGAAGCTGTTTCGGCAACTGAACCTGCAACTGTTGATCGTGACTCCGCTGCAGAAGATCCACATCATCGAACCTTACGTCTCCAGTGTTGGCTTCGTCCATAACGAAGGTGGGCGAGCTTCAAAGTTGCGCAATCTGTCCATCGAGGAATACCGCGCGCAGAAGGCCTTGATGCCAACCCAATCAGCGCAGGAGTCTGCGCAGTGACTTGGACTGGCCCGAAGGAGTTGAAAGCGCAGTTGACGCGACTTTGGGAGCGCGGCGAACTGTTGCGAGACGCAGTAACAGGCAATGTGCGTTTCCCCTTACGCATGTCTCTTAAGTCCCCAACTTCAGCGGACATCACAGATCGCTTTAACGAAGTTCGGGAGTGGGCCGCCGAATTGGCCGCGACGAGCTCAGTACGCGTGGAGTGGCAGGAGCTCAGGCACCGTGTCCAGGGCGCGCAAAAGCTACCGGCTTGTGTGTGGGTCGAGACACTAGAAGATGCGTTGACCTGGTTAGGTAAGCGCAAAGATTGGGAACGCTTTTCGGCACAGGTTTCCACTACTCGGCAAACCCATCCAGCCTTGCTGCCGTGGTTGGAGAAGCGCCCGCTGCAGGCGCTGGAGCTGTCCGTCGAATGGCCTCAATTGCTGGCCGTGGTGACATGGCTCGTCGATCATCAACGTCCTGGCATTTATCTGCGGCAGGTGGATTTGCCTGGGGTTCACAGCAAATTCATCGAAGCACATCGTGGCGTGCTGGCTGAGTTGCTCGATCTGGCATTACCAGTCGATGCAGTGGATTCTGGCAAAACCGGTATCAGTCAGTTTTCTGCTCGATACGGCTTTCTGGAAAAGCCGACGCGCATTCGCTTCCGCGTTCTTGATCCGTCGATTCGGGTCGTGCCCGGCTCAGTATCCCCTGACTTGACGCTGGATGCCGATAGCTTCAGTCGCTTGGATCTCGACGTGCAGCGTGTATTCATCACGGAGAACGAAACAAACTTCCTGGCCTTTCCGCCTGCTTGTAATGCCATCGTAATTTTCGGTGCTGGTTATGGTTGGGATGCACTTTCCCGCAGCCGTTGGTTGAACAACTGCTCAATCCATTATTGGGGCGATATCGACACGCATGGCTTTGGCATTCTGGATCAGCTTCGCGTCCACTTTGACCACGTGGTTTCGTTCTTGATGGACAGAGCCACACTCGATGCGCACGCTGTTTATTGGGGAAGTGAGGACAAGCCCCTCCGTGTGGACTTGCACCGACTCACGCCCGAGGAAAGAGCCCTATACAACGACCTGCGCGACAACCGCATTCGCCTTGGACTGCGGCTAGAGCAGGAGCGCATCGGCTTCCACTGGCTAGCTCATCGCCTTCATCTCCTTGATGGCACTGGCACATCCAATTCAGCTGCCTTGCCATGAGACTAAAAAAGGACTATATTCAGTCTTGTTAAAACTGGAGCACAGCCATGCGCTACTCATCACAAGTCAAGCCGATCAGCTATCTCAAAGCCAACGCAGCCGAGGTCCTGACGCACCTCGCGGAGCAGCGTGAACCGATGGTCATCACCCAAAACGGCGAAGCCAAGGCTGTCCTGCAGGACGTCGCTTCGTTCGAGGAGACGCAAGAAACACTCGCCTTGCTAAAGATCCTCGCGTTGGGCAATCAGGATGTGGCCGCTGGCAAGGTCAAGCCTGTCGCTGACGTAGTTGCCCGCCTCCGCGCCAAGCGAGCCTCAGTCTGATGGCAGGCTCATCAGCCAAGTTTGAGGTCCTGCTCACCGAGGGAGCGGAGCAGGATCTGGAGGCCATCCACGACTACATCTCCGAATTCGACTGCGTCGCCAACGCCAACTATGTATTGGATGAGTTGATGGACGTTGTGGAGAGTCTGTCGAAATTCCCGGAACGCGGCAGTTATCCGAAGGAACTAGTCGGCCTTGGGATCAAAGAATACCGCCAGACATTTTTCAAACCCTACCGCGTGATCTATCGTGTCACAGGCAACCAGGTCCTTATTTACTTGATTGCGGACGGACGTCGTGACATGCAATCCGTACTCGCTCGCCGCCTGTTAGGCGCTTGACCCGCTGCAGCCCTCGCCAGTCCTCATAAGCCCGGGAGGCCGGTCAGCACGTGGTCAACCGTCCGCCACCAACACGTAGTGAATAGAACCCGGTCGAAACTGCACCGGGTTTTATTTTTTCCTTTACCCGCAATTATTTATTGCACACCTTCACACCTATGTGCTGATGACGAATCATGTGCATTTGTTGGTGACGCCGGAAATCGGGGTGAGTCTAATCACCAACGGACATTTCTATTTGGGAGAAAGCGGACATTACTACCTGGGGCTAACATGTTTGCAGTCAGTTGTTGACCGAAATATCGTCTGCCGTTAGTATAGCGACCTCATCAATTCCCTGATAGCTCAGTTGGTAGAGCGACGGACTGTTAATCCGCAGGTCCCTGGTTCGAGTCCAGGTCGGGGAGCCAAACAAAACAAGGTCTTGCAGCGATGCAAGGCCTTTTTACCTTTCGGCTTGTGCCATATTTGTGCCATGAAGCAAGCCGGACACACGCTCCGAGTGCTCGACCAGTTGAGCAGGTGCAAGGTGGGCATATCGCTTCACCATCGTCTCACTCTCCCAGTCTCCCAATTCCTGCAACACGTTTAGCGGCGTTCCCTGTTGGGCTAACCAGCTTGCCCAAGTGTGCCTCAGATCGTGCCACCGGAAGTTCTTGATGCCTGCACGTTTCAATGCGCCCCGCCATGCCCGCGTATTTGCGTTCTCAGACGGATTGCCCCGATACGTAAAGACACGGTGCGGATGCTTTCCGATTTGTCTCAACAGCACATCCATTGCCGACGAGTTCAACGGGACATGAATCGCCTTCCTCGCCTTGGCTTGGTCAGGGTGTATCCAACACACCTTGCGAGCCATATCCACTTGCGACCATTCCAGCTTGAGTACGTTGGCTTGGCGCAGCCCCGTGGATAACGCGAACAGCATCATGTCCTGCAGATGGGGAGGCAGTTCCTTCAGGAGCGTATTCACCTGTTCCGGTGTGAGCCACCGAACACGACGTTTCGCCTCCTTGTAGAGCCTGATCCTGGGCAGCTTATCGAACCACTCCCACTCCAAGGCCGCTTTCCTGAGTATCGAACGTATCAATGCCAGGACTCGGTTTGCAGTGGCAGGACTGGACTCGCTTGCCTTGATATCCCCAATGCGGCGTATCAGTTCCCGGTCGATCTCTGCGAGCTTCTTGCCTGTCAGGTGCGGCTGCACCCAACGCAATCGGCTTACATCATCTCGGTGAGTCGCTTTGTGCTGCGTCTCTTTGATAAACTTCAACGCTGCTTCGTCCCAAACGTAGTCGGGCTTATCGCCCATCTTCTGCACACGCCATGCTTCTGCTTTCAGACTGTCGTGCAGTTCCTGCGCTTGTTTCTTGTCGGCAGTGCCTGCAGAGCGTCTAACTCGCTCGCCGGATGGCGCAACAAAGTCGATGTGCCATAACCGCATGCGAAAGCAGGCTCGACTTGGCTATCTCTCGCCTGCCGCTTTCAGCCAGCAGTACTATGCAAAACAGATGGCCGCTTAACCCGTTGGACTCTACGGTTGACGACCTACCTCACACCTTGCTGGCGACACTGGAGGGGCGCTGGTAGCATGTCGGCAATTCAATTCGGTTTACCCTGTATTCGCATGGATTCCTCGTTCCGTGATTCACCGCTGGATTCTACTTTATACGAACGTCTGATCGTGATTAGCCTCGTCGTGCTGCTGCATCTGGTTTTCATTGCAGGTTTGCTGCTACAACCGGAGTTGCCCAAGGCGGCGATCAATGCGTTATCCATTTCATTCGCCAATATCGCTCTACCGCAGGTTGATATTGTGCCGCAACCGGCACCCAAGCCGGAGCCGGTGCCAGAATCTAAACCGCAGCCTAAACCAAAGCCGGAGCCCAAACTCCGTGAGGTTGGACCGGAAGCGGTAACTGAACCCACGCCGATTACCCATGAGATTGCCGCTCCCGCTGTACAAAACGAAACCCCCTCTGCGCCGGTACTGTTGGATGCCGAGCCGGACTATCGCGCCGACTACCTGAGCAATCCGCGCCCGCCGTATCCGCTGGTGGCAAGGCGCATGGGCTACCAGGGCAAGGTGGTGCTCAACGTGGAAGTGCTGGCCGAGGGAAGGGCGGGCGAGGTGAAGCTGCAGACCAACAGCGGCTACGACATCCTGGATCAAGCCGCGCTGCAGACAGTCAAGACCTGGAAGTTCTCGCCGGCCAAGCGCTTCGGGCAACCGGTCACACAGTGGTTCCTGGTGCCGATCAAATTTTCTTTAGAGGAATGAACGCATGCACGATTTCTTTTCCATCAACTCGCCCATCGTCTCGGCCACCTTGCTGTTGCTGATCGTGTTGTCCATCGCAACATGGTCCATCGCCCTGTTCAAACTGTGGAAGCAATACCAATCGCGCAAGCAGGATCGCCTTTTCAACCAGGAATTCTGGGCCGTACGTGAATGGAGCGAAGCGGGCAAGGTCAGCGAAGCCAGTCAGGGTGATATCGCCCGCCTGGCGCAAGCCGGTTTTGCGGAATTGAAGACGATCAACAGTGCCCAGCAAGACCTTAAGCATTCCGGTGCACCTCAAGACGTGCTGGAGCGCATGCTGCGCCAGCAGTTGCAGAACATCCAGCGCTATCACGAGCGCGGGCTGGCCGAGTTGGCGAGCATCGGTTCCACCGCGCCCTTCATCGGATTGTTCGGCACGGTGTGGGGCATCATGCATGCCTTGCAAGACATCGGAAAAAGTGGCTCGGCGTCATTGGATGTGGTGGCCGGTCCTATTGGAGAAGCTTTGATCGCCACCGCCATTGGTATCGCAGTCGCGTTGCCAGCCGTGTTGGCCTATAACTTTTTCTTGCGTCGTCTGAAGGTGCATGTGACCGATCTGGAAAATTTCGCGCATGACTTCTTGCGCCTGGCGCAGAAGCACGATTACAAACTGTAGGAGACGGCAATGGCATTCGGCAATGCGGGGCAGGACAGTGGCGACATGATGAGCGAGATCAACGTCACGCCGCTGGTGGATGTGATGCTGGTGTTGCTGGTGGTGTTCATCATTACTGCGCCCTTACTGGCGTCGCAGTCGCTCAAGATCAATCTGCCCAAGACGGAATCGGTGGCGAAAGATGACAAGTTGCAGAAGGTGAGTCTGGCTATCGATGCGAAAGGTGAAGTGACTTATGAGTCTGCGCGCCTAAACGACGATGGGCTGGCCAAGATGTTAAAAAGTCGCGCCGTTGATCCTGGCTTCCAATTGCAGATTCAAGCCGATGAAGCTGTGAACTACGGTCGGGTGGCGCAGGTGATGGCCATCGCACAAAAATCAGGAGTTGCCAAACTCTCCTTTTTGACGATTACATCAAAATGAACGTTGACCTTCCAGCAATGTTTCCCTATAATGCGCCCCCTCAACTGACGCGGGGTGGAGCAGTCTGGCAGCTCGTCGGGCTCATAACCCGAAGGTCGTAGGTTCAAATCCTGCCCCCGCAACCAACGTTATCTGACTGAGGGTGGCTATGCCACCCTTTGTTAGTTCTGCGTATAGCTCTCCGTTTTCCTGAGTCAGTGTGATATCGCCAGTAATGGCACGGATTGCCTCCCTTGCGGCGGCAACATCATTGATGCACTCCAGCTTTTCCACCATTCCTTTGAAAATCTCCCTTGCACGAGGCAAGATCTGTGTCGGCTGAAAGGCAAGGATGGCACTCAACTCAGCTTCAGCAGTTTTAGCGGCTTCCTCAGCCTCCTCAAGCGCTCGTTTAGTAGATTGGGTGATAATCCCCTGCCGGATCGCATTTAGGATGTTCTCGGCCTCTTTGTGGGCTTTCTCGACCTTCTTGCGAGCTTCCGTAGGGTCTGGCTGCATGTCTTTTAGAATCTGGCGCGTTTCCCGCTCAAACTGTCGATACGCATCTTCAGACAGCAGGTCTTTCTTGATGCCTTCCAGCAGAATCTTCTCTACCTTTTCCCTGGCAATCTTGGTGCGGTTAGTACAAGCAGTGTCTCCCCTGTCTTTATGGATACCGCAACCGTAGCGGTAGCGATCTACAATCACATACGGGCCACCACAGCAACCGCACTTCAACAGGCCGCTGAACAGGTAGCGTGGGCCACGACCACCACTTGCTGCGGTATTCTTCTGGTTCTCGCGCATGCCGGCAGTCTTATTGCGGGTGGCTTGTATCCTTGCTTTAACAGCCGCCCACGTTTCATCGTCAATAATCTTCAGCTCAGGGTGTTCAGTGATAACCCAATCAGATTGGGTGTTGGCGCGCGTTTAAAACTACCCAGTTCTGCGCGTTGAATTTTACCCAGGAACTTTAGCCACCTCCGGGGAGGCGGCGTTGGTCAGTGTAGTGAATCGCTCCGGGTTTTGAGGAGGCTCCTAATCTTGAGAGAATGGAGCCCTTATGGACAAGAAACCCACCCCGAAGTATTCCCCCGAAGTTCGCGAGCGCGCCGTGCGC